>JZWT01000192.1 GCA_000960885.1 Thermoproteus sp. AZ2
TTCTCCTCGGGGATGTGCCTAACGTCCAGCCCCACGTAGCCCATGCCGCTCTCCTCGTGGATGAATCCCCTGCCCTCCGAGATCTCGAAGATTATGGCCCTAGACACCACGTCGCGCGGGGCGAGCTCCCCCAGCTCTGAGTAGCGGAACATGAACCGCCCCCCCCTCCTTATTCACCAGATACGCGCCCTCGGCCCTCGCCGCCTCGCTTATTAAGACGCCGCTGGGGACTAGCGCCGTCGGGTGCCATTGGACGAACTCCATGTCCTTAAGCGCTATCCCCGCCTCTATAGCGAACCCCAACATCTCTCCCGTGACTATATAGGAATTCGTCGTGAATTTATAGAGCCTCCCGGCGCCGCCCGTGGCGATTATGCCGGCCTTTGCCAAAAACGCCCTCGTCTCACCCCTCTTCAGGTCCAGCCCCACTACGCCGCGGAACTCGCCGCCCTCTATTACCAGCTTCGTTACGATGAAGTCTGTGTAGAAGTCGAAGGCCTTGAGCCTATTGACGTAGGCGTATAGCTTCGACATTATATGCAGCCCGGTCTTGTCTTGCGCAAAGGCGGTCCTCGGCCTAGACATACCGCCGAATCGCCTAAGTGCGATCCGCCCCTCCGAGTCCCTATTCCAGGGCACCCCTATCTTTTCGAGGAACCAGATCTCCTTAGGCGCCTCCTGGGCCAAGAGCAGAGCCGCGTCTTGGTCCACTAAGAAGTCGCCGCCCTTTACCGTGTCGTAGGCGTGTTGCTCATAGCTGTCGCCCGTGAGCTCGGGGTATAGGACGGCGGCCATGCCCCCCTCGGCCGCTATGCTGTGGCTACGCATCGGCGGGACCTTAGAGATTATTGCCGTCGACAGCCTCCCCAGCGATGCGTGGTAAACCGCGGCGGCCGCCCTAAGGCCCGTCAGCCCTCCCCCTATAATTATTACGTCATATTTTAGAATCTCCATTAATCGCCGGCGGCTAGCTCCTCTCCGTGCTCTACGGCGTCTGCGACGGACTCCAACACCTCCCTCTCCTTTATTAAGTCCCTTATGGAGAGCACGCCGTATAGCTTGCCCTCCTTAAACACGACCAAGTGGCGTATCTTGTGGGCCCTCATGAGCAAGGCCGCCTTGCCGACGTCGTCCTCGTAGTCTACTACCACTATGTTCCTCTGCATAATATCGGCCAGGGGCTCCCTCGGGTCTCTGCCCTCCGCTATAGCCCTAACTATATCCCGCTCGGATACGACGCCCACTAGGACTCCTCCGTCGACGACGGGGAGAAGGCCTATTCTATTCTTAGCCATGAGGGATGCGGCGGCTATTATGGGCTC
>JZWT01000193.1 GCA_000960885.1 Thermoproteus sp. AZ2
ATTTTTCTCATGACTATTTGGGGATATATTAGGAGGAAAGCAATAGAATACGTAGTTACGTGGTACATCGCTTTGACCTTGGCGTTTATACTGCCTAGGCTATTGCCTATAGATCCTATTAAAATAATGGTCGAGAGAATACTCTCCACCGGTAGCGGCTATATGCCGCCCTCGGCGTTGCAAGCGTTGGCGCAGCATATAGAGGCTATGTTCGGCGTGAATAAGCCCCTATGGGAGCAATACGTATTGTTCGTCTGGAACGCTCTCCACTTAAACTTCGGCATATCCGTCTGGCTCTTCGGCACGCCTGTCAGCGAGATCATACTAAGGGCCTTGCCCTACGACATAGTGCTCTTAGTGCCCGCCGTCTTGCTCTCTTGGTATGTGGGAAACGCGATAGGGGCTTGGCTCGGCTTCAGCAAGAGGAATACCGCGACCGACAAGGCGACTCTCCCAATATTCTATGCGTTGAACAATGCGCCCTACTTCTGGTTTGCCCTAATCCTGATATGGCTATTTGCGGCCGTCTTCCCAATATTTCCGGCCTCGGGCACCTCGTACTCTATGCCTCACTTCTCCTGGACGTGGGCCTGGATATCGGACTTCTTATGGCATCTAGCCCTTCCCTTCCTCTCGCTGTTTATAGTATCCCTGGGGGGATGGGCTATAGGCATGAGGCAAAATATGCTGAACGAGGTTAGGAACAACTATATGACCTACGGCGAGTCTCTGGGCATACATAGAGGGATTTTAAGGAACTACGCCTATAGAAACGCCATATTGCCCCAGATAACCGGCCTAGCGATCTCGCTAGGCTCGGTCGTTAGCGGCAACGCAACCCTGGAGTTCACCTTCCAGTACCCAGGTATCGGCTTAATTATGGGCAACGCTCTGGGCAACTACGACTACTTCCTCATGTCCGGCGTATTCTTCTTCATAATAACTGTATTGTTGATAATGAACTTCATAGTGGACATGGCATACGCCTTTATAGACCCCAGAATTAGGGCCGGCGTAACATGAGCGCTCCGTTATATAAAGAGCTATTCGCCAGCGTCTTGAAGGAGAATTACTTTAGGGCGGGCCTAGCTATAATACTAGCCCTAGCGATCTTCGCAATAATAGGGCCCTATACCGCTAAGTATAACCCGTTTAGCCCGGTCGGCCCGCCCGGTTCTCCCCCTAGCGCGAGTTATTGGCTCGGCACCACGATATATGGCCAAGACGTATATTCCCAAATGGCCTACGGCATAGAGAACACCCTATATATCGGCGCGCTTGCCGGCCTAATAGCCACAGCTATAGGAGTATCCATAGGC
>JZWT01000194.1 GCA_000960885.1 Thermoproteus sp. AZ2
AAAAAGAATTTAAAAATTTTTTGTGAATTAGCGCCTCCTGAGGGCCAATACTGCGACCACTATGATCACTATTATTAGGACGGCTATGACTGCCCAGACCCAGCTCGGCAGAGCCGCGACGGTCGTGACGGAGGACACTATCGACGAGACCGTCGTGGTGATTGCAGACGATATGGTGCTGGTTACGGCTGTGGTTATCGTGGTGCCCGACACCACGGTGGTAGTGGTCATGACGGTCGTAGTAGTCGTAGCGGTGGCGGTAGTAGTGGTGGTGGCCAAAGGAGGCGGGCTTAAGCATTAAGGGTATTAATTACGTCTTGCGGCGGCGACCAGGCCGGCGGGTTGACGGGAGCTGGGTTAGACGCATTGGGCCAGCCGACCCAATAGACGGTGGAGTATTCGTACCATTGGGCGTTAAGGAGGCCGGGTATTACGGGCGGACACTCCAGATACGCCTTCTCTATCTCAGTGAAGTACTTCTGCTGAGCCTCATAATCCGTCAGAGGTACATAGGACAAGTTCTCGAATACCTCCCATATGTAGTGGCCGTTGACGTACCATCTACCGTAATCGCCCCAAGTAGAGGTGCCCACGGGTACTAGTGCTCCGTTCGTACCAGTCGGGTACATGAGCTCTTGGAAGTAGGGATACGGCGTTACGCCGGACCACGCCCAGAGGTAGCCTATTATGAATTCGCCCGTGTATATGTCGTTGAACTCTGTGCCAGCCGCGGGGAACGACGTAGTGGCCTTTATGCCGAACGCGTTAAGTTGTTCGGCTAGGAGTTCAGCGTCTTCCATAGAGTCGGTCCAGCCGTAGGGCACTATTATTGTGGCGGTCACTAAGGTGCCGTTGGGCGTGCGCCAATAGCCGTCGGGCCCCTTATAGAAGCCGGCGCTCTCCAATAGCTGTGCGGCAGCCGCCGTATTGTTCTGGTAAGTGCCGAGGACCCAGCCGTACTGTTGGACAGTGGTCCAGTTAATGTACTTAGACCAAGCACTCTCGTATATTGTGCCCCTTATACAGAGTGGATCTTTACAAGGCAGAATATATCCCATTTCCGCTATCTGGCTCATAGGCGTCGCATTGACTATCATGGCGACCGCCCTATGCAATACGCACAAGTTCCATGGATATGTCGAGTTGCCTATGAAGAACCAATTAGGAACAACTTGTAAGAAGTACGGCGGCTGGTTAAAGTATGTATAAAGACCATATTTAGTAAATGTCTGTATGTTGGGTATGAAGAAGCCTCCCCAATCTACCATGCGTTGCTCTACCAAAGGCGGAATCAACGCGTTCGAGGTCACATATAG
>JZWT01000195.1 GCA_000960885.1 Thermoproteus sp. AZ2
TACAACATATAGCCAAGACGGCGAGCTCCCTTGCGGCGAGCCCAGAGGTGAGGAAGCTGGCCGAAGAGCTTATGGAGGCCGCACAAAGGGGCTAAGCCTTTGGGCCCCCTCGGTTGCGCGGGCAGCGGGGCTGGAGTTTCTACGACCGGGCAAGCGGATGCCCAGCTCTCGGAGAGGCCGCCTCCAAGGCCCACAGACATACATCGAGGCCCTTGAGGCTCGCCCTGGAGTTCCTGGGAGGGGGATCAGAGAAGCCCGCCAAGACCCTAGACGTGAGGGGCAAGCTCTGCCCGTGATGGAGACGGCAAAGGCCATCGCCCAAATAGGCGTGGGGGAGGCGCTCGCGACGGGCCCAGCGGCCGACCCCAACATAAGGGCATGGGCCAAGCGCATGGGACAGGAGGCGGCGTCCTCGGAACCCCCGAGCATATTAGTGCGGATAAACCAGCCCCTAGACGCAGCCGACGGGCCGCAGCGTCCCAGCCACCTTACAGGCGCCGAGGGCAGGCCCCGGAAACAGCTCTATCCCCTCCAGAGCGAGGCCGGTCCCCTTGAGGAGAGCCTTGGGGACAGGAGCCGTAGGTCTCCCAGTATGATTAACTTTTCCAGTGATCCTGGCCATCTGTTGGATCCCCTCTAACTCGCCATCCACTCGGCCACTTGCCCATCCCAACCTCAGTGTTCTGAAAACAATCCCCGTCCAGCACCCTTTTATCCCCTTTGATAGTCCCCCAGACGCCTCACCAGCATAGCGCACCCCCTCGGTCCCCACCTAAGCACCACATAGAATAGATTCGACCCATCCACCCCCAGCTCCGCCACGGGAATAGTCGGCAGACGCGCCCCACGTCGTGCGCGCTCGTAGGCGAATTCCACCCAGATTTTCCACAATAATCTGGGGACCACGGCCGTAGTCGCTCATGAACACGAGCCGACGAAGCGCCACAGCCGCCATCGATATCAACATCAGGGCGGCCAGCACGGGCACCTGGCGGCCAGCGGCAACGAATATGCAGAGGATGCTCGCGCTCCAAGACGCGCCCAATCCCCCCACAGGCGGCTTGGGGCGCGAAGCCGCCCACAGCCCAAAGTGTGCCAGACCCAGGCATGCCGCCGAAATAAAATGCGCCGCGATGGGATGGACAACTCCCCTAGACTAGGCGCCTTATAGATGCTGGACAAAAACCTTGGGCCCCTTCATAGCTTTATATTTCTATTATCCTTGTATAGGCTAGCCGCCGGAGAAAACATT
>JZWT01000196.1 GCA_000960885.1 Thermoproteus sp. AZ2
CAGGCTCTCCGACTTCGAGGAGTTCGTTAAATCTAAGCTGGGCCTAGTCGAGGCTGCGGCCCGCTCGTTGAGCGGGGCCTACAATTTCGAGGGGCTAGATAGGCTCCTCAAGCTCGCCGGCGAGGTGGACGGCTACGACGATTTGACCCCCATAGAGGTGGACCTCACCAGGATAGACTACGGCTCGCCCCCCTTCGAGGGCTACCTACACACCGGCTATTTAGACCTCAGCGTAGAGGCCGCCGTCAAGCAGTTCTACGCCGAATACGGCGCGGGCTTCGAGAAAAACTTTAGGGACTTGAGGGCGGACCATATAGCCGTAGAGCTGGCCTTTATGTCGTATCTGGCCTATAAGGAGCACGAGTCCGAGGAGCCCCTAAGATATCTAGAGGGCGAGGAGAGGTTTTTAATAAACCACCTACTTACGTGGGTGCCCGTCTTCGTTAAGAGGGCCGTGAAGCTGGCGAATACGGACTACGTGAAGGAGGCCCTCCTATTCACTAGGGAATTCCTCCTCCAAGACAAAGAGGTCGTCCGCGCCTTGATCGATGAGGGTCATAAGCAGTGACGGAAAGGTAGTAGTCGTCGAGGACCCCTCCGAAGACGACTTAGAGAGAATCGCCAAGGAGGGGCCCGCGGGAGTCGTCGTGGTGGCCAAGGAGGCGGAGCCTCCCAGCCCAGGGAGCCTTCACCCGCTCGAGGTCGCCGTCGTTAAGCCCGAGCTCGCCGAGGTCGCCGCGGCCCAGCTCCGCGCCAGGAGGGCGCAGTTCCACCTAGAGCCCAGGAAAGCCGTCACGAGGAGGGACCTCCTCAGAGGCGAGGTCTTCGACAAGAGGCCGGTCCCCCAAGTCGTCTCGCAGAGCCTCTGCCTGGCGCGCTTCGGCTGTAGCCAATGCGTAGACGCCTGCCCCGCCAAGGCCATCTCAGCCTCGGGGGGATCCATCTCTATAGACCCCAATAAGTGCACTGAGTGCGGGCTCTGCGTATCCGCGTGTCCCACCGGCGCCCTAGCCGCGCCGGGGGCAGACGACTTAGAGCTCGCCATGGCCCTCAACGCGGCACGCCGACATGGCGTCGCCAAAATAGTCTTTACTTGTTATAGGTCTAACGACGTCTCCGCAGACGGCCAATACGTCCACAGACTGCCTTGTATAGGAGCGGTGGGGGCCGAGTGGGTCCTAGAGGCGGGGGCTATGGTGGGCGAGGTGGAGCTCCGTTGTCCAGACCCCAAATGTCCAGT
>JZWT01000197.1 GCA_000960885.1 Thermoproteus sp. AZ2
AACCTCTGGAGCACCCTCCCAAACACCTATGAACCCCACATCCGCCCTATTAGCCCTTGCACAATCCATGGGGCAACCGGAGAATTTAATCTTAAACTTATACGGGAAGCCAGGAGTAGCTATAGCATCATTAACCCTCTTATCCTTATGAAACTCTGCATACCACTTTAACGTATCAAACAATGCATATTCACAGAGGGCAGGCCCTACGCAAGCATTAAGCGCCCTTATTGCGTCACCGCTCCCGCCTACATCTGTTCCAATAGCGCGTAGTGCATCTACCATTTCCTCTGCCTTATCCTTGGTTAAGTTAATAACAAAGCACCTGTCTGACCAACTATCTCAATAAGCCCTACACCGAGCTCTTTAGATATCTTAGTAATTTGTCTAATAAAGTCTGTCTTCCAGAACTTACCTGGCGTATGGAACACACGGAAATGAGTCTCCTCACCACCATTAGGCACCCAATCCCTAGCCCACCTAGATAAAACGCCCGTGTTCACATACTTAACAGTCACGGTACCAGGACCCCACGGAGACTTCCTCGCCACAAGCCCCACACCATATACATGAAGAGGATAACGAGTTTTCCTAAGCTCCCTCACGTGGCTAGGCCAAGGCCCCTTCTCTAACTCCTTAAGCATATCCTCAGCCTTCTTCAATAATTCATCAGGCGGCGGTAAACCTGGAGGTGCTGACATACGAAGCTCCTAATGCCTCATTTAATAAGTACTTTATTACCCAAGGTATTGATAATAAGAAATCTTAATAAATGATGGAGGAATCCTCAAAGCTATTTAGAGGCCGTTACGTTAAGCAGCAGTATAGACTCAAGGCCGCAGAATCCACATGTATTAAGGCGCGTCTACCTTACGCACCTTATTTTTAGGTTTAACGTTTCATAACGCTTCGTGCTAACGAGAGACAGAGGTTATTGCTGGATGCGGAATAATTAGATTCGATTACCCTTATTCATAACATTCACATTATTTGAGTTCTACTCAATATCCTTTTAACATTATTTCATATTGAGTTCTCTAACTCTCCTACCTAGTACCTTCATAATTGTTAGGAATATGTATAGGCCATTAATTACATCACTATCCCTACTTAACTTAATCACATCCGCAAGACTTGCGTTCTTAGCCTTAACCTTTAATATAGCCTTATCTATCTCCACATCATTCATGGTCTCGCCGATTACCTTCATTAATGAACTATTA
>JZWT01000198.1 GCA_000960885.1 Thermoproteus sp. AZ2
TCGACTACGAATCATATCACTGTCCCAAAATGGACATCGCCCTCGAACAACGCGACTATTGATGCCACGGCCCAGACCCAGATACGGCCCCTCAAAACACCGCAGTAGCGAGAGGCGGCGAAGGCCGCTAGCCCTAGCGAAGAGCAATCGCCAAACATGTCGAGGCCCCAAGGCACGAGTCACCGAACAAGCGGCGCAGCAAGTTTAAAAGTCGCCGCCGCTCGGCGGTTATGCTCTTGGCGGCCGGCTTCGTCCCGACGCTCCACTCGTTGGTTGCCTTGAAGAGCCGCGCTTTGCGTAGAGGCGTCTGGTTCAGAGTAGGGCCGGCCGCCAGAGCGCTCATAGACGCCGCGATCTACTACCTTAGGGGAGGCGGGAGGCTGAAGTCCCCCGCCCTAGTCCAAGCCCTGAAGAGGGCGGCGGAGGAGGTGTTGGCCAAGGCCCTCCCACTCGCCGTGAGGGCCAAAATAATAGGGAGGGCGCTCGCGGGGGAGGTAGACGAGGAGAGGGCGCTGGCCATAGGCCTACAGTGGCTAAACACGCCGAGGAGGTGGAGAAAGCCCCTATAAAGGGTTAGGTTCATAGGCTCCGAGGTAGAATTCGCTGACCGAGACGGAGCGCTTCAGCAGTTGGAGGATTGGGCTGAGAGGGGCACGTGGTCCCCCATCGTGATCTACGGGCCGGAGGGCTGCGGCAAGACGGCCTTCCTCAAGCAGGCGGCTTCGGCGTTGAGGGAGATCGGGTACGACGTAGTCTACACCCCCTCGAGGGGGAGTTCGCCGCCGAGGTAGACGAGATAAACGTCAAGAAAAATTCCTTTGTAGTCCGGCAGACGCTCGCCACGAGAAGGCGGGGCAGCCGCCTTGGCGGTCCTTCGACCTAATACGCCAGCTGCTAGAGAGGCGCAAGGGGAAAAGTCGCGGTGGTGGCAGACGACATATTTCAAGCAATTGGCCTCGACAAAGCTGCGGCGTATGTCAAGGGATAAACATAATAGAGCATCCCATGCACCCATACGAAAAAATGGTCGCAATAGCGGCACAAGCGAGGGCGAGGCTCAAGAGGAGATCGGAAGACGCCCCTGGGCGCGCCAACTACCCATGTGGAATATGTCGAGGGTGGGATTCCAACTCTACGAGAAAATCCCAGGCCGCCATTTGACTACTACATGAGGAAGCCCTACTACACAACCGGATACTTCATA
>JZWT01000199.1 GCA_000960885.1 Thermoproteus sp. AZ2
TTGAAGCGAGCTCGCGGAGGAACCATAAAATTGAAAAGAGTTATGAAAAAGACACGACCATTCTGCCCAGCTGTGTGCCCTTCTCCATCTGCATAAACGCCTCATTTATCTCGTCGAGCCTCCACCTCTTCGTCACAACGCCTCTATAGTCTACCAGCCCCCTCTTGGCGAGACCCGCGACCTCGTAGAGATCGCCTATAGAGCCCCACAGGCTACCCAACACCGCGTACTCCTGCGCAACCGTGTCGAAGATGGGTATCGTCGCCTCAGGCTCCGCGAGGCCTATGAGCACATAGACGCCGCCAGGGGAAAGCGCCTTTATATACGTCGACACGGTTTTGCTGGATCCCACGAAGTCAAGCACGGCGACTACTTTCCTATCGTGGGCCGTCTTCTTAATAGCCTCTAGGGGGTTCTCCCTTCTGGCGTTTATTAGGGCGAGCGGCCTCGCGAACTTGCCGGCGAATTCTAAGGCCTCATCTCTCACATCCGCCAGCACGAGGTCGAGGTGGGGGGCTAGCCGCGAGACGTATTGGGCGCCGAAGATGCCGAGGCCCCCAACGCCCACGACCACCACGATATCGCCCGGCTCGGCATATTGGCGGGCTTGGAGTATAGCCATGGCGTGTTTAAACGCCCTGTAGGGAGTTAAGCCGGCGTCCGACAGGACGGATGCCTTATCTAGGTCCTCTAGCCCCTCCGCGGGGACTAAGTATCTATAGCTCGGCACGAGGAAGTATTCCGCATAACACCCCACGTGTATGCCCCCTGCCCACATTTGCGCCTCTAGATCGGCAAGCTGGTTGGCGCCCCTGAGGCTGTATATATTCTCCCGCCTATAATAGCCGCCGTTAACTAGTACAGGCATGCCGACCCTAATGGACTCGGGAACGCCGCCGCCCTTAGCCGCGACATATCCTGAGGGCTCATGGCCCAAGACTAGGGGGAAGCGCGGCGCGACGGCCACCTCCCCCAACCATATATGGAGATCTGAGTGGCACAGCCCGCACCCAGCAGTCTTCACTAAGACTTGTTCCCCCGAAACCTCCGGCAAATCAAATTCCTCTATCTTAAACGGCTTCCTCAACTCATGGAGCGCGGCTACTTTATACTTCATAGCAACTATCTCTCGCCAATTAAAAAATATTCTTAGTCAAATAAATATAATAAAATTTAATAAAACCAGCGTATAGATGATGCC
>JZWT01000002.1 GCA_000960885.1 Thermoproteus sp. AZ2
TGCCCTCGGGGGACTTCCTCTGCGGCTCTTGCAAATATAAATGGCCTATATCAAATATAGAGATTAATTGGTCGTATAAGGAGTTTGAAATAGAAAAATTTTATGAAGAAATTAAAAATAACAAGGTCTTGGACTGCAATGAAATTATTAAGAGGGCGGGCGGCAAAATAAGCGCGGACGATGCGAGGAGAGTCGCTAGGAGGTTGCTCCGCCGCAATTTAAGGGCCAGCGGGCTTGGACAAAAGGAGAGGGCCGAGCTTATTGAGGCCTTGAGGCTCTGCGCTAAATCTTCTGCTGGGCCTTAGCCCTCCTACAGCCGCGGCCGGTGCACCTCGACGCGATGAAGCCGACCTTTTGGCCGGGCGGAGCGGTCCTCGGCACAGGCGTTCCTCCCTTCGGGTGGCTACCTCCGCCGTGCGGGTGCGCGTAGGCCGACATGGCCTTGCCCCTAACAGTGGGCCACTTCCACGCCTTAGCCCTAGCCCTATAGTACTTGGCGCCGGCCTTCAACATAGGCTTCTCTATCCTGCCGCCGCCAGCCACTATGCCCACCGTAGCCCTAGCGCGGGAGTCTACATCGATTACTCTGCCGCTGGGGAGCCTTATGCTCGTCTTGCCTACGTCGAGCCTATGCGTTAAAACCACCGCATAGGACCCGCCCGATCTGGCGTACTTCCCCCCATCTCCGGGGAGCTTCTCGACGTTAAACACCATGGTGCCCTCGGGCAATTTATTCAACGGCAATACATTGCCTGGCTTCACAGAGGCGTTTTCTCCGACCTCTATCCTTTGGCCCACATACATGCCCTCGGCCGCGTAGTTGAAGAACTCTGTGCCGTCGCTCATCCTTATCCGCGCCACAGGCGCGTTTAGGCCCGGCTCGTGCAAGAGCTCTATGACGTAGCCGTAGCCCGATATAGCTGGCGGATACCTCACTGGGCCGTCCCTCTTCCAGCTCGGCGATCTGAACTGGCTACCTCCCCTCCCGCGCCTCTGCACCAATATACGCTTACCCACGGCGGGCTGAGGCCCAAGCTATATAAATATGACGCCCGTGGCGCCCGTGGACGCCCTTATAGAGCAGGTACTCAACGACTTAAGGGGAGGGGGTTCAAGATAATTGAAATGATCGAGGACGAGCTCTTCTTGGCCGAGAAGGGGGAGCGATACCTCTTCTACGTCATGACGGAGGGCATCGAGGTGCCGCTCCGCAAGCTGTATAGGGTGCTCAACATGGGCGAGTCCATCTCGACGCCCGTGGTCTTGGCCCTAGTGAGCAACGACGGGACTATCACATACTACTTCGCACATAAATTAAGACTGCCCAGAAATATCCATGCTCAAGCTACTTGAATCTCTTATATCTATATCTAGAGAAAATAATATAAAGATTATTATACATTTCGTTAAGTGTAAAGGAAAACTATATATAGATAAAGAGCTAAAGGCGATGGACGAATACGGCAATATAGCGCCCTGGAATAGGGCATTTCCGGGTATACATATACAAAATATTCTTGACCAATGTAGAGTTAAAAAGGTGGAGGTGTATAAGGGCTCTGAGCTTGTTCTAGAGACCGGCGACATGTCGGAGGTGCTCAGCCGATTTAGGCGAGGTTTTTAGTTTTTATTACCTCATTAATTTCCATGTACACCAAGATTGTAGCCACGTTAGGGCCCTCCACGGATAAGTTGACCTATCTAAATAAGCTGTTGGATAAAGTAGATGGCGTGCGGATAAATATGTCCCACGCCACTAAGGACGAGCTGGCCCTTAGGCTGAAGGCCGTTAGGGCCTATGAAAAGGCCAGCGGCAGGCCCATAGCCGTGATAGCCGACCTGAGGGGGCCGAGCATTAGGACGGGGCTTATGGAGCCGCTCCAGATACCTCAGGGAGCGCGCGTGGCTTTTAGGCTAGCCGATAAGGGCGAGGGGTTTATACCCATACCCAAGCGGGAGTTCTTCAGAGTCGTCGAGGCCGGCGACGAGATATTGATGCTAGACGGGAAGCTCGTGCTAAAAGTAGTGGAGGCCTCCGCCGACGCGGTTTTGGCGGAGGCCCTCTCAAGCGGCGTGGTCTCGAGCAACAAGGCGGTCGTAGTTAGGGGAAAGGACTTCGACTTAGAGCTACCAGTGGAGGAGGACTTAGCCGCGTTGAGGACTTTATCGGAGTTCAAAGACGACATAGACTACGTGGCCCTTAGCCTTTTGAAAAACGGCGCCGAGGCCTCCCTAATGAAGAAAGTCGTATATGAGCACGGGCTCGCGGCGGACGTCATGGCCAAGATAGAGACCAAGGGCGCCGTGGATAGGATAGAGGAGATCATGGACGCTGTAGACTACGTGGTAGTGGCCAGAGGGGATTTAGCGCTCCATTACGGCTTAGAGAAAATACCCAAGGTTCAACGGGAGTTGGTCGAGAGGGCCATATCGCGGGGGAAGCCCGTGGCCGTGGCCACGCAGTTGCTCGACTCTATGCAGACCAGCCCCACGCCGACTAGGGCCGAAGTAAACGACGTATACACCACGGCCAGCCTAGGCGTAGACTCGCTGTGGCTGACCAATGAGACCGCCAGCGGGAATTACCCGGTGGAATCCGTCGAGTGGCTGGCCAGGGTGGCCTCGCAAGTGGAGTCGTATTATGCCGGGCGCCCCGCGCCCCAGTCCTCTAGGGATAGGTTCGCCAAGGCCGTGGCCGATATGGCCATGGACTTAAACGCCGACATAGTGGTCTACACGATGTCGGGGACTTTGGCCAAGAGAATAGCTAAGTTCAGGCCGCTTAAGCCCATCTACGCCGGCACAAGTAACTGGAGAATTGCGAGGAAGTTGGCGCTGGTATGGGGCGTAGAGCCTGTGGTGGCTCCCGCCGAGACTTACGAGAAGGGCTTAGAGGCCTTGATGAAGAGGTTTGAGGGCAGAATGATCGTGGCGACCTACGGCCTACGCGGCGGCGTACACACTATTAAGCTCTCGATTTCTGATTAAATGTGGGGAGATGTACCTCGGCTGAGGCGTGACGAGCTCACGGTACGCCGACTAAGGCATATTAAAATAGGGCTTTAAGACTTCATGGGGTGCTGACTGAAACCCCGTTGAGGATTTATAACACAGCCACTAAGAGAGTAGAGCAGTTCGTCGTAAGGACGCCGGGCGAAGCGTCGGGATATGTGTGCGGAATCACGCCCTACGACTCGGTCCACGTAGGCCACGGCCGCGTCTATGTGGTCTTCGACATATTCCGCAGATATCTAGAGCACCTAGGCCTCAGGGTCAAGCTCGTGATAAACTTCACAGATATAGATGATAAGATCATAAATAGAGCCAAGGAGGAGTTCGGCGCGGAGGCCTATAGGCGTTGGCGCGAGGTGCCAGAGCGATATATAAGAGAATACTACGACGTAATGAATAGGCTATACGTTAAGCCGGCTTACGCGTATCCCAGAGTCACCGAGAACATAGAGGATATGATCTCTTGGATAAGGGCGTTGATAGAGAAGGGCGCGGCCTACGTCGCACCGGACGGCTCGGTCTACTTCGAGGTGGGGAGAGTGCCCCGCTATGGGGAGTTCTCTGGGCAAAAGATAGAGGAATTAATAGCCGGGGCTAGGGTAGAGCCAGAGCCCGGCAAGAAGAACCCGCTCGACTTCGCCCTATGGAAGAGTTGGACGCCTGGAGAGCCTTGGTGGGTCTCGCCGTGGTGCCCCGGCCGCCCGGGCTGGCACCTCGAGTGCGTCGTGATGTCCACCAAGTACTTGGGCTTGCCCTTCGACTTCCACGGGGGAGGGGCCGACTTAATATTCCCCCACCACGAGAACGAAGTAGCCATAGCTAGGGCCCTTTACGGGGTGGACTACTTCGCTAAGTATTGGATCCACGTCGGATACGTGACCGTAGGCGGCGAGAAGATGTCTAAATCCCTCGGCAATATAGTGCCGTTGAGAGAGGTCTTGTCTAAGTATGATGGAGAGGTCTTGAGGCTGGCGTACGCCATGTCGCATTACAGAAAACCCATGGAGTTCAACTACGAGCTGTTGGACAGAGCCGTCGATATGCTCAAGACCATGTATACGGCCTACGACGAGCTGAAACAAGCCATAGAGGGCGCCGGCGATGGCGAGGATAGGGCCGGGCTAGGCGCCGAGGCCGCGGAGTACGTGAAGAGGTTCGAGGACGCCCTCGCCGACGATTTCTCCACGAACGAGGCCGCCAAAGCCCTATACGACATGGCCCGCTTCATAATCTCCAAGGCGCTCTACAGTTTGGACAAGACGAATAAGGCCGCGCTCTCTAAGATATTCGCCGACTACGTCGCAATGGCGGAGGTCCTCGGCGTATTGAACAAGAGGGATATAGGCGGGGACTTAATGGAACTGGCCAAGGCGCTAGTGGAGGCCAGGGCTAGGCTTAGGGCCGAACGCAACTACGCCTTAGCCGATTATATAAGGGAGAGGGCGAGGGCGGCCGGCGTAGAGATGCACGATATGGGCCCCAAGACGTTCTTCACGATAGATAGGCGCTTGAGGATTAGCAGCTGAGGCCTCTTTGCCTAATCCAAGACTCCAGCCGCGGGCCCAAGACTTTAGGCGTAGATCTAAGCGCCTTTATATCCCTAGAGCCCGTCAAGAACATCGCTATTTTTAGCTCCTTCTCTATTCTCCCCAGGGCCTTTAACACATCGCCCTCCAACGCCGCTTTCAACAACGGCTGAGATGCCGAGAAGTAATCCGCGCCTAGAGCCATGGCCTTAGCCCCGTCCAAGCCGCTCCTTATGCCGCCGGACGCTATGATGAGTCCGCCGAACGCGGATTTGACCTCGCATATCGCGGCGGCGGTCGGTATGCCCCAATACTTGAACTCCTCGGCTAGCTCGTAGAGCTCGACGTCTACGCTCTTGGCCCTAGCCCCCTCTATGGCCACGAAGGAGGTGCCGCCGAAGCCCGCCACGTCTATTACGTCGGCTATCCCGTTGAGGGCCTCCGCGATCTCCTTAGATATACCGTTGCCGACCTCCTTAACTATTAATGGGAGGCCCAACGCCCTCTTCAAAGCCTTAAGCCTCTCGACGACGCCTTTGAAGTACGGCTCGCCGCCGGGCTGAAAGACCTCTTGGGCCGGGTTTAAGTGTATCGCTATGGCCGAGGCGTTTATCATATCAACGGCTTGCTTCGCCCATTCAATTACCTCGTCCTCAGACAGCCTAGAGATTTGCGGCGCGCCTAAGTTGGCTATTTTAGGCGCGTTGGGCGCGTGCTCTTTAACTACTTCGAAGCTCCTCCTAGTCTCGGGCTTAACGATGCCTATGCGTTGAGAGCCGACGTACATGGGAACGCCGAAGGCCTCGGCGGCTTTGGCGAGCCTCGTGTTTATCCTCTCTGCGAGCTCCGTGCCCCCGGTCATAGCCCCTATAATGAACGGCATCCTTATCCTCCTGCCCAAAAACGTAGCCGTCGCGTCCACGTCCTCTAGGTCTATTTCTGGAAGCGCCCTGTGTATTAGGATCACCTCCTCCAGCAGATTGCTCCCTATCTGCGACTCGGGCGAAGAGGCCAAGAATATGTGCTCGTTCTTGCGCCTATCTATATCCATCATATGTAGAATAGAACGCTGGCATAGCCGACGGTCTCGTCGTAGTTGCCGCTGGTATCGCCCGAGGTGGCGTGGCTCAGCAACTTCGCCCTAAAGCCCAGCTCCGCGGCGGCCTTAATCAGGGCGGCTATGGGGGCCACTCCGCAGGCGGATACGTCGAATCTAGAGATCGCGTCGTAGAAGCCGTCGAAGTCCAGCCTTATTATCCTCTCGAGCGCTAGCTCGTCCTTTTTCTTAGTCACCTCATGCGGCTCGTAGTGGTTTAGATCGCTGCTGGCCAACACGTACACCCTCTTGGGGGTATTCCGCAGAACCCTCGCTATAGTTGCGCCCAAGCTACGGGCCACAGACGGCGTCTGCCTCCAAAGCGCTATGGGCACGATCTTCACATCGCCGAAAAAGTATTGAAGAAACGGCACTTGCACCTCGAGCGAATGCTCCTTAGAAAAGGCATAGAAGTCGTCCTCGAGCTCCTTATACTCCGAGGCCAACGCCTCGGCTAAATCGGAGTCCACCTCGACTGAGCCGAGCGGCGTCTCCCAAACGCCCGACTTCATCACGGCCACGGGGGCGCCGATGCCGTAGTGGTTCGGGCCCATGATTATCACGGCGTCGGGCCTCCCATATCCCTTAAGCGCCGCATACGCCCAGGCGGCCACCGGGCCGGAGTATATATAGCCCGCGTGGGGGACGACCGCCCCTAGAGCCCTAGAGCCCTCGGGGGCCAACGCCTCGCTCCTAGGCCCGATCTCGTGGCCTATAGCCCACCTTATCCGGTTAATTAAGTCCTCCTTGCCGGCCTCGTAGAAATAGCCAGCGACGGCGGGCCTCCTAATCCTAGCCATATAGCTATATACCGATTAAAAATTATTGTTTAGCCTCAACAAATTTAGTCTCGAACTCCTCCGGCGGCGCCGGGAGGTCTTGATCGGGCTTCAACTCCCCTCTCTCCCTTAACACCTGCCTGGCCAATATCCAGAATATAAGCGCTAGGCTCCTACGGCCCTTATTGTTACAGGGTATCATCAAATCGATGAACTCGTAGGGGGTATCCGTGTCCACTAACGCGACGACGGGTATGCCCACGCTCGCCGCCTCTTTAACCGCTTGTGAGTCGAGCTTCGGGTCCACGACTATTAATAGGTCCACTTCGGTGTAGTTCGGCAGATAGGGGTTTGTGAGAGTGCCCGGCGTAAACCTCCCGGCTATGTACTTACACCCAACGAATTTACAGAACATCTCTATCGGCTTAAAGCCGTAGGGCCTAGTTGTGTGGACCAGTACGCGGTCAGGCGGATAGCGGGCTATAAACTTGGCGGCTATCTTAAGCCTCTCATCTATCTTCCTTATATCAAATATCTGGAGCCCGTCGGGCCTCACGGCGTATATAAAGCCCTTATCGCGCAGATATTTATTGGACAACTTGGTGCCCAGCCTTATGCCTGAGGATAGATAACGCTCCAGAGGAACTAGGTATTCATAGCTCTCCCCTCCGCTCTCGCTCATCGAGCCGACGCACAGCCCCCTATTTAATGTTTTCGTCAGAACCCAGATTTGTCGTCACTGCTCAGCGATGACAGGCCCACTCCATCGATCTAATATTAAGCCCAGTTTATATGTGTGCGACGAATTACCTCGATACGTCGAATGGGTCTTCAACGCCTACTCGGCGGTATTGGGGCTATCCACCTTCTATGTATTTGAGACAGGCGAGGTATTGGTCGAGCTCCACTACTCCAGTACGTCTAAGGTCACGGGGGGAGTCCCCGTCGGCGTGGTGCTCCGCGGATCGGGCAGAGGAGTGTCCGCGCTCTGCTCTCTGCCCGCGGAGGCCCCGCGACCACTGCCGCTGCTAGACCCCGGAGACGAGCTACTGCCGCTGGAGAATTATATTTTGTTAAAGAGAGAAATATCTTGCAATGATATATATAATCAATTAATTATATTCATAGTAAAATGTGGATTGTTATATAAAGGGATTTTATATGGAGGAAATATAGAAAATGAATTTAGGGAGATTATGTCGCGGCTCTAGCCCTTTATAAGCCCCCAGCCGGCTAGCCCCTCCCTAATTAAGGCTATGCCGACGGCGGCCGCCAACAAGAGGATTATTTTTTCTATCACCAACACGCCGAGCCTTCCCAATATTTTTAATAAAAGCCTAGAGGACAACAGCGTTATAAATGTAAGCATAGCCACAATAAATATAACAATAATCGTATATAATATGCCTATTTCTTTTGACAAGGTAATTACATATGTGATAGCGGCCGGGCCCGCTAGAAAGGGGACGGCTAGAGGCACTACGGCCCTCTCGGGCGTTAACTTCTCAACGGCGCTGGCCTCCTCGAGGGGCTTTAAGAAGTCTTGTATAGAGAACGCGAGCAGAATAATGCCCGAGGCCACGAGGAAGTCGCTTAAGCCCACGTCGAAGTACGACAAGACCCAAAGCCCCGTCAATGCGAATATTAACAACACGGCGGTCGCCACAGCCACAGATACCACCAAGATCCTCCTCGCCGCCCTTCTATCCATATCTTTTGTCAACGACAGATAAATCGGGATATTGCCTAGGGGGTCCACAATTACGTAGAGCGCAATTATCGAGGTGAGGAAGTCCATGCACCTAGAAAAAGTATTATATTTGACATTCGAGGGAGCTCATGAGCGTTAGGGTGAATATACGCGGCGGCGCGGCGCCGCCGGGATCTCTGGCGGACCATCTCAAAAATATAAAAGTAAAATTGGTCACTATATCTGGCAAAGGCGGCGTCGGAAAATCCTTGGTGACGGCCATAACCGCGTTGGGCTTTGCGCTTAGGGGTTATAAGGTCGGCATCCTAGACGGCGACGTTTACGGGCCCACTATACCTAAGATGTTGGGGGTAAGCGGGTCGTCGCTGTATGTGGATTCTAAGACGGGGCGCATAGTGCCGGTGGAGGGGCCTTTGGGAGTTAAGGTCGTCTCAATAGATTTCATGTTACCGGGCGACGACACGGCCGTCATCTGGCGCGCTCCTCTAGTGAACCAGGCCCTGAGGGATTTTATATCGCAAGGTGGAGTGGGGCGACCTAGACCTGCTAGTGGTGGATCTGCCGCCCGGCACGGGCGATGCGCCGTTGACCATAGCGCAGAGCCTCCAGGGAGGGCTCGACGGAAGCATCGTAGTGACGATACCCTCCGAGATCTCCAGGCGCATCGTGGTTAAGGCCATAGACTTCTCCCGCAAGCTCCAGATACCTGTGGCCGGAATTGTGGAGAACATGTGTTGCTTCATCTGTCCAGATAGCGGCAAGGCCTACTACATCTTCGGCCAAGGCGCCGGCAAGAGGATAGCCGAGGGGGCCGGCGTTGCGTTCCTGGGCCAAGTCCCCATGGACCCGGAGCTGTCTAGGCATTTAGACGAGGGCAAGCTCCACGAGTTTTTGTCTAAGGACAACCCAACTACCAAATACATAATGTCTATAGTGGACGCGCTCATAGCGAAATATGCGGACAAGCTGAAGGCTACGGCTGAACGCGAGGAGAAGCCAAAGAGAATATCCCTGATGAAGTTGCCTGGCGAGGAGGAAGAGTCTTAAATAGCGGGGACCTTTGTCCTATGCGTTATCCGGAGGACCTCGTAAAGGCTATAGAGGTCGTATTAGAGCACAATATCTGGAGGAGGAGGCAGACCATAAACCTCATTGCGGCGGAGAACGTGATGTCCCCGCTGGCGGAGCTGGTCTATCTAAACGATTTAATGGGCCGATACGCCGAGGGGACCGTCGGGAAGCGGTATTATAGGGGGGTTAAATATGTAGACGTATTAGAGGAAGTCCTGTCGAGGGGGTTCTCCGAGGTCTTGCAAGCCAAATACGTAGACGTGAGGCCCATATCGGGCACCATAGCCAATTTAGCCGCATTCCACGGGCTGGCCCCCGAGGGGGGAACCATAGCGTCTCTCCCCACTAGGGCTGGGGGACACATAAGCCACAACCAAGTCGGAGGCCCTAAGGCGTTGAAGTTCAAGGTGGTGGAGCTCCCCTGGGATTTAGAAAACTTCAACATAGACGTCGACAAGGCCAGGCGGGTTATAGAGGAGTCCAAGCCCAACGTGGTGGTGTTGGGCGCCTCGCTTTACTTATTCCCCCACCCCATAAGGGAAATCAGCGAGGCCGCGCGCTCCGTCGGCTCCTATGTGTTACACGACTCGGCCCACGTCTTCGGCCTAATAGTGGGCAAGAGGTTCCCCAACCCGTTGCTCGAAGGCGCCGACGTGACTACGTCGTCTACCCACAAGACTTTCCCAGGCCCCCAGGGCGGCCTAATAGCGAGTAATTTAGGCCAAGAGGCGAATGAATCTATATCTAAGGCCGTCTTCCCAGCCTTTACGTCCAATTACCACATGCACCGCTATATAGCTACGTACGTGACGTTGGTGGAGATGAGGGAGTTCGGGGAGCAATATGCCGATCAAATAGTCAGGAACGCGAAGGCCCTCGCGGAGGCCCTACACGCGCGCGGCTTCAACGTAGTTGCCGACCACCTAGGCTTCACGAAAACCCACCAAGTCGCCGTCGATGTATCTAAGCAGGGCGGAGGGGAGCTCGCCTCTAAGCTCTTAGAGGACGCCAATATAATCACCAATAAGAATATGTTGCCTTGGGATAAAAGCGCAGTTAAGCCGAGCGGGATAAGGCTGGGCGTACAAGAGGTCACTAGGTGGGGCATGCGCGAGGGCGATATGGTCGAAATAGCCGAGTTCATAAAACGCGTCCTCATAGACGGAGTAGAGCCCAAGAAAGTCGCAGAGCAGGTGGCTGAGTTCCGCAGACAATTCCTCGAGGTAAAATACGGCTACGATATAGATAGAGAGATAGGCCTAAAGATATTGGACAGCGTGGGGATAAGGCTAGCCTAAATACACTGGGTAAACCCTCCGTCTATTCCTATTAGGGACCCTGTTATATAACTCGCCTTATCGGAGGCCAAAAACGCCACGAGCTCGCCTATCTCCTCAGGCCTAGCCATACGGCCCAGCGGTATCTCGCGCGCCATAGCCCTAAGGACCTCCTCCACGCTCCTCCCCTCGCGCCTCGCTTGATCCTCGGCCAACCCCCTCACCCTCTCGGTCTCCACATATCCCTGCAACACGGCGTTGACCAGTATATTGTAGGGGGCGAGCTGCACGGCTAAGGTCTTCACTAGGCCGGCCAACGAAAGCCGAACCACGTTGGACAGAGTTAAGTTGGGCAACGGCCTCTTGAGGGTCATAGACGTGATATATATCAACCTCCCCCACTTGTTCTTAATCATGTAGGGCAATGAGTCCTTGGTTATCCACACGGCGCTCAGTAACAAGAGCCTTACGGCGTAATCCCAATCCTCATCGCTCAGCTCCAAGAAGGCGCCCGGCTTAGGAGGCCCTGTGTTGTAGACCAATATATCTACTCCGCCGAAGTTATTGGCGGCGGCCTCGACTATCCTCCTCACATCGCCTCTATTGGTCAAATCGGCGGCGACGGGCACGACCTCCGCGCCGTATTTGGCCTTAATCTCTTGGGCTGCCTTCGAGATGCTTGAGCCGTCTCTGGAGGCTATAACTAGCCGCGCCCCCTCTCTAGCTAAAACCTCCGCGACGCCCCTCCCTATACCTCTGCTGGCCGCCGTGACCACGGCCACCCTGCCCTTAACCATACCACTTCGATAAATGCCCTAGAAAAATATTTCTGCTCTAAAGAAATCCACAATTATTTAATTTCAATAAATGTATATTTTTTACATATTGAATTTATTGGGCATATATCGCATTTAAGTTTAGAGCAATAATTTTTCCCTATATCGTAGGCCCCCCGCTCGTATTTTATAGGGTCTCCGCTTAAGTACGCCACAGCCCTCACAAGCCCTCTGACGGACTTTATCCTAACCCTAATCCCCTCGCACCTACCCCCTCTGCCCTCGCACAACAGCCGCCGCGCTATCCTCTGCCTCAGCTTAAACGCCGTAGGCGTCTCTACGTCCTCGAAGGCGCCGCTCCTCAACGTGACCATTGTAGTATAATAATCGCCATATATTTTATATTTTTTTAATTCATTTATATTATAACTTATTTTATAAGCTAATGGAATATTTGATGGATGAATAAAAATTCTAATGAAGAATTTTACGCCTCTATTTATCGAGCTACCGCTACCGCCCTGGAAGATTACGCGTCTAGCGGCTCGCTCAAAGGAGTCTAAGCGTCGTTGTTTAACTATCCATTTATATATACCGAATTTCTCTATATTATCTAGTATTTTTAATATATTGTTTATATGAGAATTTCCTGATATATATTCGGATAAATTTTCTATTATATTTCTAATATTTCGCGCGGAGAAATTTCCGCTTATTTGTTCAAATAATGTAGAATATTTCTTTATTAATTCTTCTGATATTTTTTTATTATTGCTTAATAAATATGATAATATACTAAAATAATATATCAAATTTTTTAATTCATATAGGTTTTCTAGTTGTAGCATCAGCGTATCCTCAGACCTCCTGTAGCTTTCCACTATGCTCCTCACTTGGGAGGCTGTGTATTTTAGGTGTTGAGGAAGGTAAGATATGGCGAGCTCCTCCACCTCATCCCCTCTCTTAACTAACGCGCTCCTGATATCGCGAGGAGCCACATCGTATAATATGTCCATAAATTTATGCCGGACGACCTAGTGGAGAAGGCCAGAGAAGCCCTAAAAAACGCCTATGCCCCCTATAGCAGGTTTAGGGTCGGCGCAGCAGTCTTAACCAAAAGCGGGAGGATTTACGCCGGCGCGAACGTGGAGAACGCCAGCTATGGGCTCACAATATGCGCCGAAAGAGTCGCCGTGTTTAAGGCCGTCAGCGAGGGCGATAGGGACATAGAGGCGGTCGCTGTAGTGGTAGATGGCGAGGAGCCCGTGGCGCCCTGCGGCGCTTGTCGTCAAGTCATAGCAGAGTTTAACCCAGAGGCGACGATTATTATGGCCACCGCCGACGGCAAGAAGAGGGTCGTCGTCAGCCTGAAGGAGCTATTCCCATCGCCGTTTACTAAGAAAGACCTAGCTCGATGAAGGTGCTTGGGTACTGACCCCTTTCATCTTTTTCATATTTTTTGGTCATATCCCATATAGTCAACAACGCCGCGCCGGCCGCGAAGAGCGCCTCGAGGCTCGGCGAAGAGCCCCTCGCCCTTAAGACCACCGAGACGGCGACTCCCTCGTCCTCTACCTTCACCTCGGTATTGGCGTACTCCAGATATACGCACTCCACGGGCAGGAGCTCGCAGAGCCTCTTGGAGCTCAACGCGGCCGCTATTTTGGCGGCGCATAGGGGATCGCCCTTCTCCACCGCCCCGGCCTTCACTACGTCAATGGACCGAAGCCTTATGCGCCCCTCGGCGGTCGCGACAAGCCCTACGTCGGGCCTCGGGATAGGTTTAGGCGCAGCCGCGGGCTCGGATAGGCTAGGGGCCCCCAACCCCTTCACCTTTTGCACAACCGACAACTTATAGATCTTGCTAGCCCCCGACGCGATAGCGCCGACCAGGGCGCCGAAGAGCGCGTCCATCTCTACGCCCGTCTTCCACGTGCTCTCGGCCTCTACGACGACGCCCCCATCAAAACACCTAGCCGAGGCCGAGATGGGTATTGGGTGTAGTAGGGGTATAAACCTATACGCCAACTTAGCCGCGAGCGCTCCGGCGGCGCAGTTGTCGAATTTCACGTCGGCCTCGGCCCGCGCCTCGGAATACCTATAGACGTCGGCCTTAGAAGAGATGTCGACCATCACAGCCTTATTTTGCCATAAAAATTTTGGCGAGCGCGCTTGAGGCTACAAAATAAAAAGTAGTAGTGCGAACCAGCATGTGAGCGATGTCAAGATAAAGTTTAGAGTTTGGGTCGAGTGGAATGGGAACCAGATCATGGGGCCCGGGATATACGATATTTTGAAGGCCATAGAGGAGACCGGGTCTATAGCCTCTGCGGCGCGCCGCCTTGGATTCTCTTATAAATTTATATGGACTTACCTAAAGAAGCTAGAGGATATACTCGGCGTTCCTTTGGTCGAATCTAAGAGGGGGGGCAAAGAGCGGGGTAAAACTGAGCTCACAGAAATAGGCCAGTTACTATTAAAATACTATGAGCAATTAAATGAAAATATAAATAATATTATACCTAATTGGCAAAACAAATTTAAAGATATAATAAATTCATTAGAGCAATACAAGAAAGAGGAAGAGGAAAGCAAAGAGGAAGAGGGGATACCGTTTTATGAGGAGGAGTGATCCTTAAACATCGGCTCCCTCATCGCAACCACGCGCCTCACGGCGTCTACAAGCCCGTCGCGGTCCCTCCTCTTTATAAAGCCGTAGAGGTCAGCCAAAGGCTCCTTATAGAGACAGGGCTTAAGTTTACCGTCGCTGGTGAGCCTCAACGTCGTGCAACCTGCACAGAAATATGGGTTATTCCAATTCTTCACCACCTCGACGGAGACGCCGCCCACGCTGAATATCGGCCTGTTGTGTAAATCCTTCCTAGTATATAGGGGCTTGGCGCCGAGCCCCTCCAATATCTCCACGACAGTTTCGGCCGGCTCGTAGTATTCTCCGAAGGACTTGGCGCCGTCCCCCATCGGCATAAGCTCTATAAATTGAATATTAGCGCCGAGGCTCGACGCGAATTTTAAAAGGGACTTAACGGACTCCTCATCGGTATTTATGCCCCTTAAAACCACCGCGTTGAGCTTCACCCCTATCCCGTATTCGACCGCGCTCTTAACCCCAGCTATAACCCTGTCCAGCCACTCCTTAGGCGCGCCGGTCACCTTGGAGTATAAATCCGGCTTAAGGCTATGTATAGATACGTTGATGCGTTTTAGGCCGGCCGACGCCAGGCGCGCGGCCAGCTCGGCCAATCTATAGCCGTTAGTGGTCATGGAGATCTCGACGTCGTCTCTGCGCATTAGGCGTACTATGTCAACTATATCGCTTCTCAGGAGAGGCTCCCCGCCGGTCAATTTAAAATCGCGGACCCCCAACTCCCTGAATACGTCCACGACGAATGAGTAATCCTCAGGCGTAAGGCCTCGGCCGACGCCCCTGAGCTGGCCCTCGAAGTGGCAAAATATACAGGAGTAATTACACACGTCGTTGACGGCGATTCGTAGCTTTAGCAGGGGGCGGCCGAATTTATCAAAGAGCACTGTTATCCCGATAAGCTCTTATATACGTGTACTATACGTATACGGCAAGAATTTAATAAGAGGCATAGGGCGTGGGGTGCTCTTATCGCTGATACCGTTGGGGTTTCAGGCGCGGAAGGAATATAGGGAGAATAAGATAGAATATACCCTGTTGTTTATAGCAATTTTTCTTCAAACATTTCTAATTAATAATATATATGAAGAATTAATATATAGCTTATTAATTTCAATATTATTAATTAGAGGATTAATTTATAGATCAAATTTAATAATTAGGATAATCTTCTATGGAATAGTAATAACAAAAATATTTCTCGATGCTAATCTATATATATCTCAAGCCTATAATATATATAATTTAATATTAGATAGTATAATTATCTTTCTTAGTATTTTACTTATAGAATTATATAATGAAAGCTTATATAGATTAAATAAGAAATATGATATTTTTATTCCATCGATAATTGTATTTACTTTTCTTTCGCAATACTCCTTTCCAATATCGTTTTTTGAGGGGCTTATTTTTGCCATTTTTCAACTTTTCCGCTGTTATATGTGCTTATAGCTTCTTCTGGCTTTATTTTGAATTATTTTATTTCATTTTCTCTTTAATTTTAAGATTTAATATATTTAATCTAATAATAAGTTTCTTTGTATTTCTTTTATCTTATTTTATATTTAATCGACGCATTTTCTCACAGATCTAATCTCCCGCCGTCGGGCTGGCTTTATTCGTGGCTGGGCGGCAAGTACTACGTAGAGGACCTAGTGGGGATCGGCGGTTTCAGCTATGTGTTACGCGTCTCCACGGGCGGAAGAGTCTTCGCAGCTAAGGTCCTCAGGTTTTCAGACGACAGAGGCGTGCCGCTTGCGTCTAATTGGGATGTTGTTAGAGTATTTGGGCAAGAAATGAATAGATATCTGCAGATAAAATCCGAATATATAGTTCAGGCTTATGAAGTATTTATTCCATATTATGAATATAAAAATATAAGAGATTATATGAGGAATCCGCCCTATATGATACTAGAATATATGGATGGTGGCTCGCTACGCGATTACTTGGCGGAGCGTAAGGCCCTATCTCTAGACGAGTTCTTTAGAATATTTATACAAGTATCGAGGGGGATATTAGATTTACACAACAATAATTTACTCCACTTAGATATAAAGCCAGAAAATTTACTTTTTAAGGATAAAACTAGAAATATAGTTAAAATAGGAGATTTAGGTATAGCTAAAATGGCTGTCGGCAAATTAGTCGCTATCTCCTATCTCTCGCCCGCATATGCGGCCCCCGAGGTCCTCAAAAGCCAGCTTGCGTCTAAGGCCTCAGACATATATTCGCTCGGCTGTATCATGTACGAGAGCTTAACCGGCATAAATCCGCAAGCCTTCGTCTTCAACGGCTACGAGGTGCCGCCGCCGGATAGGTATAGGCCCGACATACCGCCGTGGCTCTCCCGCCTAATTATGTCCATGTTATCGCCTAAGCCAGAGGCCAGGCCGTCCATAGACGTCGTCGTAAAGATCTTGGAGGAAAGCGCGCCCCAGCCAGCGTAGGAAGGGTATATAAGCCTCTCTGTACAGCCATGAGTGCCGTGGAAATGCCCCATATGCGGCACCGAGAACCCCGACGACGTCGACATATGTAGAATTTGTGGGTCTTATAGGCCCACGGCTAGGACTATCAGCGTATCGCAAATTAAGCAGAGGGCGCAATATATATTGATAGTGGAGGTGTTGGACTCGCCCGTGGAGCTCCTTAAGGGCATGCGCAAGTCGATAGACGTCTCGGCCACAAACGGCGTTGTGACAATAGGCAGAGCCCTAGACAACGACGTAGTTGTGCCGGACCCCACAGTCTCGCGCCGGCATTTAAGAGTCTCAGCGCTGGACGACGGCATTTATATCGAGGACTTGGGGAGCACCAACGGCACGTATTTATTGCCCAGCGGCGAGAAGATATCCTCGGCTAAGGCGGGCCCCGAGGTCGCCGTCAAAATAGGCGCTACGACGTTGCGCCTATATCTGAGGCCTAAGGCTGGGGCGGCTTCGCCCTAGGCTTTACTGCGTAGCCCCTGCCCAGCGAGAGCTCCCTGACGCTGTAGATAAGCCTTCCCACGGCGACCACCTCGCCGCTGGCCGCTACGAAAACCTCCATATTAGCCCTTAAATTTTTATTAAGCTGCAATATATATTTCGCTGGAACGCTTTTTCCATCTTTTATATAATTAGCTATTTCACTACTTATATATACATTGAAATTCTTTATATATTTATAAGCGGGGAAGAGCGGTAGCAAAAATCCATCGTTATTCCTAAGCGTAAATACTATTTCATTATTATAATAAACATATCTTATTCTTTTACTATTATTTAATTTTACCTTTATATTATTTTTATTTATAAGTAAATTGGATTTCCCATATAAATAAGTTAGTATGCCGTAGGCTTGTTCCTCAGGAGTCACGGCGTCTTATACCCCTATTTATAATTTCGTAACTCTTATATATGTGGGTCGGGCTTTTGGCGTGGAGTATTGCGATATATGCGGAGCGCCTATAGAGGGCAGGCCGTATGTGATAAAGCTCGACAACGCCGTGTTGCACGTGTGTAGGCGGTGCGCCGCGCTCTACGGGACCAACGTAGTCGAGGAGAGGCAGGAGCAGCCCAGGCGCGTTTCGCCTCCGCCCAAGCGCCCGCCTCAGCCTAGGCAGGAGTCCAGATATGAAATAATTGAAGACTACGCCGAGGTGATAAAGTCGGCTAGGGAAAGCATGGGCTTAACTAGGGAGGCTTTGGCCTCTTATTTAGGCGTTAAGGAGAGCGTGTTGAGGCGGATAGAGAGCGGCCAGCTCATGCCCGATATTCAGCTCGCCAAGAAGCTCGAGAAGGCGTTGGGGGTAAAGCTCTTGGTGCCTGCGCAACAAGCCGAGGAGTCCTCCTCCGGCGGCGGGCCTAAGAGGGGGCTTACTCTGGGCGACGTGGCGGAGCTCCGCGATGAGGAGTAGGGCCTTATTGGCCTACGTAGGGCCTAAAGACCGCAGAGTGGCCAAGAGGCTTGAGGAGTTCGAAGCGTTGGTCGAGGCCGCCCATATGGAGCACGTGGACACGATAACACAATATGGGGAGCAAGACTCCCGTTTTTACTTCGGCAGAGGTAAGCTGGAGGAAATCGCCTCTAAGGACTTCGATATACTTATAACATATCACAGCCTATCCCCTATACAAATATATAATATTCAAAAATTTTTAAAGAGAGATGTCATAGATAGAGTTTTATTAATATTAAAAATATTTGAGGAAAGAGCCAGCGGCTTAGAGTCTAAGCTACAGATAGAGCTCGCCAAGCTCAGATATCAGCTCCCGATGGTTAAGGAATACGTGAGGCGCGCCAAGATGGGCGAACAGATAGGCTTTCTAGGGGCAGGCGAGTACGCAATAGACGCGTATTATAGGCATATGGTGGACAGAATATCGACTATTAGGAGGAGGCTCGACAAAATAAGGGAGAATAGGGTGTCTCTGATGAATAAGCGTAAGGAGGCCGGCGTGCCCGAGGTCGTGCTGACGGGCTACACCAGCGTCGGCAAAACCACGTTGTTCAATAGGTTGACTAAGGAGAATAAATACGTCGACGGCAAGCCCTTCGCGACCCTAGACACATATTCCAGAAGGATAAGCCTCTGGGGGAAAGACGTCGTTTTAACGGACACTATAGGGTTCATAGAGGATTTGCCGCCTGTGCTTATAGAATCGTTCTACTCAACCCTAGAGGAAGTGGCTGGCGCAGATGTGGTGTTGCTCGTGATGGACGCCTCAGACGACGATGAGCAATTCGCCGCCGAGTTAGAGACCTCGATAAAGACCTTGTCGGATATAGGTATCTATAAAGATAAAATAATTCCTATATTAAATAAGATTGATAGAATCCAAAATAATGAAATAATAAATAAATCAAAAATTATAAGAAAATATTTTAATTATTTCTTACCAGCGTCGGCACGTCTCGGCGTCGGGATAGACGTGCTCAAGTTCTTCTTGTTCTGGCGCACGCCGGGCTACGCGATATATGAGGTGAGGCCGCCCATAGGAGGCCTCGTGCTAGGCGACAGGTCCTACCTCCCCGTAAAGGCTGAGAGGGCCGCGTCGGTCGAGGCAGAGCTCTCTAATTTATATATAGAGATTAGACGTGTTGCGTGAGCGAGGAGAAGTTAGAGGCGTATCTGCTATTCGTTGAGAGGAGCGTCTCCTTCGAGTTCAACAGCTCTGAGTACGGCAAATTGGCGCGTAAAATGGTGGAGATGCTGTATACTAGGAAGGAGCAGCTATCGGACGACAGAATAGCCATCCTAATGAACATATCTACGGCGGAGGCGAGGAAGATATTGCAGTTTTTAGCCAAGAACAACTTAATAGGCGTCTCTAAGACCACTACGCCGGATTATAGGACCGAGTACGCTTGGTATTTAGACGACAACGTGATAGCTAATGCTTTGAAGAAGAGGATAGAGCTCGTCTCCAGCAAGTTGAGCATGTTGATAAGGTCCTTGACAGAGGGCTCCTACTATATTTGCCCCAGCTGCTTCAGGAGATATACCCTCGACGAGGAGCTCGCCTATAACGGCGTTTGCCCAATATGTAAGATGCAATTAATATATATTAATAATATTACCGAAATAAATAAGTTAACAGAAATAATAGAAAAATTAGAGAAATATGCGTCCTCTATTTAATATATATAAATATTTTAACAGGGAGATTTTCGTCACAGGGTTCCACGGCGTAGGCATAGTGGGCCATATAGCTGTGAAATATTTGTCGAGAAACTGCGAGGCGGTGGGCTACATAAAATATAGGGATATGCCGCCCGTCATCGCCTACGAGGGGGATAGGCTGGCCCTCCAGACAGAGATATTCTCGTGCGGCAGAATAGCCGGCGTCGTCAACAACTACGGCTTGCCCGACACCGCGCTGTACGACTTCGTAGACGCGTTGGCCTCTTGGGTTGTCAAAAGCGGCTTTAAGCTGGCCGTGCTATTCGGGGGGCTCGACGGCCGCTTCAGGCGGGCTCAAGATGATTTATATAGAGTCGCCTACACGTCGGCGTATATAAAAGGCGGATATCCCCTCAGGGGCAAGCGGCTAGAGCAAGGGCTCCAAATAGTGGGGCCCCTCGGCCTCTTGCTGTCCCTATTCGAGATGCACGGCTTCCCCGCGCTGGTCATACTTCCATACGCCGATAAGCCCGCCGATCCCCAAGCGGCCAGCATAGCGCTTGAGCTATTCGGCGAGCTCTTCGACTTCAGAATCGATTTAACCGACTTGAGGCAGATGGCCGAGGACTTAGAGAGGGAGTACAGCGAGATTAGGAGACAGCTCGAGCAAACTAAACAAGAGGAATCTAAGTATTATATATAGTTTCTAGTATTTTAACTATATTATCTAAATTATTCACATTAATAATATTTTTACTTACTAAGCTATAATTATAAACTATATTATATTTATATCGAGACGAAATACGCAATATATCGCTCCTCACGCGCTCAACGGATCCGTGCTCCTCGTGTTGGGAGAGGGGGTAAACCTCGCTCACCTCCTCTGGCACCACGCCAAATACATCATCTATAAAATATATATGAATATTCTTTCTATATTCAGATGAGATTTTATTTAAATATATATATTCCCAAGACTTGTTATAAGGCTTAAAATCTACTTTTAAAAATATGGCTATAGGCCTTTTGGGCGGCTCGTAGTATTCCTCAACCCTTAGCCTATGTCGGTACGGCTCCGGGCGCGACTCAGCCGTGTCGGAGAAGAATAAAAGCCCGCTGGGCTTGGGGTGTGTGACGGGGTCGTACTCCTCCAGCACCCGCCTATATTTCCCCAAAGCCTTAAGGGCCGCGTAGAGCGATCTGTGGGCCCTCGCCTTCTCCTCTAGGTACTCCCAGAGCGTGCCCTCGTAAATCCTCTGTTTAACCTCTAGCAACTCCTCGCGCAGTATCGCTAGGTTGTGCTCAGCTATTAGCTCAGTCCTCTCAGCCGGGTCCATCGCCCTTAGCTCCTCTACGGGCTTGTTGCAGAGCTTGGTGCTACAAGGGAGGTAGTCGACCTTGACGTCCTCTAGCCTGATAGTCCTATCCCTAAGCATTATTCGGCCGTCCCTCGCGTATAGTATATACGAGGCGCTGTCGAATAAGTCTACGCCCATGGCCACCGCGAAGGGTATAATGAGGGGGTGCCCTGCCCCGAATAGGTGCAGAGGTCTCTCGCGCCTTATATTCAGCTTGACGACGGCCAACATCTCAATAATTTCATCAAACCTATACTCCTCCAGCAAAGTGGTGGGGCTCCCCACGGCGAATACGTCGAAGTCCATGCCGGATATGCGCCTCGCGGATTTGGCCAATAAGTCGTAATGCGTGGCGCCCTGTATAGGCCCCACTAACAACATCCCGCCTAGCTCCTCCCTTAGGGCCACGGCCCTTTTGGCGCGCCTCAAGGTCTCTTCGACCTTAACGGAGGCCGACGCGTAGGACTCCTCCGAGTCCATGGGCAGGTCTAACATAACCCCAATATCGCTGCCTATCTCTGCTTGGTATTTCACTATGGAGTCCGGGTCTACGTCTATGACGCCGTAACGCATTAATTGATACGCGCCAGAGTCCGTCATCAATACGCCGTCCCACCCAAGCACCTCCTTAGCGTTTATGCCACGCCCATATAATTTATATAAAAAATAAGCATTAGTAATAATATTATTAAAAAATTCTTTATTATATTTAAATTTATTTCTTGTTTTTTGACATCGATTACAGGGAAGAGGGCGGGCGTCTCTATGGGGCCGGCCCTAGTGTATAAAACCCCGACTCTGCCCGCCAAGTCCTTAGCCTTGACCTCAAAGCTCATTCCTGTCTCTTCTTCATATACTCCTCATATATCTGCCTCACCCTTTCGGCGAGAGGCCCACTGCCCTCAATGCCTATCTCGCTGACTCTGACCTTATCGCCTATCATAACTATGTTGGACTCCTCCACATACCTAACCATGCCCGGGAAGTACTTCTCGGCGTATTTCGCAAAGCCCCTTAAATCTAGTTCTTTTTCAATAGAATTTATATATATAATATAATTAGATAACAGAATTGATTTAGAGAATTTTAATCCATTTTTAGTTGTGACATTTATAAGTATAATATTTAGCTGGCTGTCAACGGCGTGGAGCACTCCCCTATACTCATCGCCGTTTGAGAGACCTACTACTACCTCTTTGCCCATCAAGTTGTTTATCTCGGCGACGAAGCGTTTATTGGCCTCGGCTAGTATAGACATGTCCTCATCATTATTCGTTTTTAAAAATTTTATTTTAATATAAATTTTTACAAGTATTAATATTTTTAAAAAGAAATATATTAAAAAAAGGTATTTTATTTTAAATATAAAAAATCATGATTAGGCTAAAACTTATATTTTCAATTCTTGGCGCCGCCATGGAGTTAAACGAGGTCGTCACGGACGTGGTGGATCTATCGCCGCCGCTTAAACGGCTGCTCCTAGACGGTGATGCTAAAGTAGAGCTCGAGCTACCTATATCCTTATTAAATATAAATATATCTAAAAATACAAAAATCATTGTAAATATTGATAAGAATAAAGATGATAATTATAAAGAAAAATATACTGTTTATATGTGGGGTATATTATACCATAAAGGAGGTGAATCGATATATATCTCGATTGGTGGTTTAATATTAAAAATAAATAAAGATTTGCCTTTTAATATTGGAGATAAACTATATATTGGATTAAAAATTATATCTTGAGAACTCTCTCCCTCTAATTACTACTCCATCTATACAACGCTTTTTACGACGGCGTATATTGCTCCATGCGCTGTCCTTATTGTAATTCCGAGGACGTTATAGATGTAGACGGCGAATACGTCTGCAGGTCGTGCGGAAGCGTCATAGGGCCTGTGCTATACGCGCCTAGGCTTAAGATAGAAGACGTGAGGCCCCTCCTTCGGAGGACGGCCGCATCTATATTATTGGCCTCATTAAACGAGGAGGCGCGGGGGCTCGGGCCTAAGGTCAGCGTAGAGGAGCGAATAAGGCGGTATGTAGAAGAGGTCGCGGAAGCCTTAGGCGTGCCTGAGGCCGCTAAAAAGGCCTTAGAGCTCTACGGCGTGATAGGTAAGAGGAGGATACAGGGTAAAAACCCCCGCGTGGTGGCCGGAGCTCTGTTGTATATAGCGGTCAATGAGTATAGGCTGAGCATAGATAAGGCGGCTATAGCGAATAGGCTCGGCGTGAGCAAGTTGAGCATACGGGATACGGCTACGCGCCTCAGGAAATATGTACGTAGAGGCGTTGAATACGCTAATTAGGTCGCTACAAGGCGATATTCCGGAGAAAGAGATTAATAAAATTGACAAAATAAAAATAGCGAGATTAATAGAGAGAATATATGGTAAAAACTTTGATATAACATTAAAAATTAGATATAATATTGCTAAAAAGATATTTAAAAATAATAATATAGCGCTATATATTACTTTAAGATCTATAAATTTAGATAAATTATATTGGATTTTACTTAATGATGATATTGAAGATATAGTATTAATACCAGGTAAATATATTTACATTACATCGCGATCTGGGAAAAGGCCTATTAACCTCATGGCCGACGAGGAGGTAGTAGATGCGTTTCTCCGCATAGCGCGCTCTAAGGGGATCCGACTTTTAAAGAGCAATCCCTCTTTCCGCTACGGCCTAGCCCTAGGCCCCTATAGGCTGAGGGTGAGCGTAGATCTACCCCCCGTAGTCCCCTCGCCCCAAATTTACGTAAGGGTGCATAGAGGAGTTGCGACGCTTGAGCGGCTCAAGTCAAGCGGCTTTATGGACGACGAACAAGAGGCTATGATTAGACGCCTCATAGACGAGCAACGGGATTTAGTTATATCGGGCGTACCCGGGAGCGGGAAGACTACTCTGTTGCAGGCGATAGATCTAGCTATACCTGGCTGGATGCAACGCGTCTATATCGATGAATCTGACGAATTTATAGATATACCTAATTATAATCAAATAAAAATAAATAATGTTAATAAAGTAAAAGAAATATTTTCATCTATGAATAGAAACATTGATTTATTTATATTATCAGAGCTACAATATCCAGACCACTTCGAGGCGGCTAAAATCGCGCGCGGGATGGGGCTGTGGACCCTCGCGACGCTACACGCAAGAGATATCCGCCTAGCTGTAGAAAGGCTTAAGGGGGCTGGAATAGATATGGAGGGCTTAGCCATAATACAGCTAGAGAAAAAATATGAAAAGGGAATAAAAAGACAAATAAAAGATATTTATGTTAAATGAGTTAATAAAAGAAAAATTAGAAAAATATTTAGAGAAACAATATAATATATATGTAGTAATAAGCGGAGCTTTAATAAGCGGTGCCATAATATCGGCCGGTTTTTCGCTCTTCTTATCTCCAAATCTATTATTTATATCGTTTATATTATATTTTATTTATATTATATTTTTAGTTAAATTTAAAAATAAATTATATAAAAAATCTTATTTATTGATTAAAAATGCGCTGGAGCTAGGCGAGTCGCGGCGATATTTCGCCACACTATACGACGAATATGAGCTTGGCTTGAGCTTCATAGAATCACTAGAGGAGGAGCCCGAGGTATTAGACGACGCCGAAGAACAAGAGAAGCGGCGCATTAAGGCCTCGATGAGCATATACAGATATTATATATCGGCCGTTAAATCCCGTATATGGACCGTTTCCTTAACAAGTGCGATATCTGCCTTAATACTGTCATTTATGATAAACAATATTTTAATGAAAATAATCTATATAATATTTTTCGGTATTATTTTAATATATTTAAAAATTAGTCGAATTTAGTCTCGCCTCCGCTCTCTTCGCCCTCCTTCTTCCCCTCTTCGCCCTTCTTCTCCTCCTTCTCTAGCTTCGACGCGGCGATTATTTCGTCTATGCGCAAGATCATCGACGCGGCCTCTACGGCGACCTTAAACGCGTTGACCTTAACAGATAGCGGCTCTATGAGGCCTAGGTTAACCATATCGACTACTTTGCCTTGGTATACGTCTAGGCCGTAGCGCCAGCCGTCCGATTGCTCGTGTTTGTGCCTCAGCTCCGTCAAGATGTCTACTGCGTCTAGGCCGGCGTTTTCGGCGAGGGCCTTAGGTATAGCCTCTAGGGCCTCGGCGAAGGCCTCTATGGCGTACTGCTCCCTTCCGCCGACCTTCGTGGCGAAGGCCCTAACAGCTCTGGCGGCCTCCATCTCGGGCGCGCCGCCAGCGGGCAGTATGAACGGCTCCTCAACCACGTCGGATACTACGGAGAGCGCGTCGTCTAGGTTGCGCTCGGCCTCGTCTACGAGGCGCTCGAAGCCTCCCCTGATCAGTATCGAGACGGCCTTCGGGTTCTTGCACTGCTCGACGAACACCATCTTCTCGTCGCCGACGCGGCGCTCCTCGACGAGCCCGGCGAAGCCGAGGTCGTTCTCGGTCAAGTCCTCTATGCTGGTCACCAGCCTGCCTCCGGTGGCCCTCACGAGCTTCTCTATGTCGCTACGCTTCACTCTGCGCACGGCCATTATGCCGGCCTTAGCCAAGTAGTACTGGGCTATGTCGTCTATGCCCTTAGTCGTAAACACCACGTTAACGCCGATGGACTTCAGCTTATCTACATAGCCCTTCAATATCTTCTCCTCCTCCTCTAGGAACGCCCTCATCTGGGTCGGGTCGTTTATGCGTATCTCGGCGTCTATCTCGGGCTTCTCGACCTCCAGCGGCGCGTCTAGGAGGGCTATCTTCGCGTTGACTACGCGCTTGGGCATAGCCGGGTGGACCACCTCCTTATCTACGACTATGCCGTAAACCAATTGAGTATCTAGGAGCGAGCCGCCGTGCTTCTTCACGAGCTGGACGTTGTCTAAGTCGGCGACCCACCTATCGCCCCTCTGCTCGGCGATTTGCAGTATGGCCTTGACAGCCAAGTCGGCGAAGTACTCCTTAACTGTCTCAGATATCTTGCCGCCCATAGACGTTATGGCTATCTTCTTGAGGGTCTCTACGTCGGTCCTATTGACGGGCACGGCGACTTTCCTAAGCGTCTCCACGGCCACGTCCAGCGCCTTCTTAAACCCAGAGACTACGACGGTCGGGTGTATATTCTTCTCCAAGAGCCTCTCGGCCACGTCTAGGAGCGCGCCCGCCAGAACTACGGCTGTTGTGGTCCCGTCGCCGGCCTCCTCCTCCTGGCTCTTAGCTATTTCGACGAGCAATTTGCCTATGGGGTGCTGTATGTCCATCTCGTCTAGTATAGTGGCGCCGTCGTTAGTAATAGTTATATCGCCGAGGGAGTCTATGAGCATTTTATCCATGCCCTTAGGCCCTAGAGTCGTGCGGAGCACCTCAGACACGGCCTTAGCTATCATTATGTTAAGCCTCATCGCCTCTTTGCCGAAGGCCCTCTGGGTGCCCTCCTTGAATATTAGGACCGGCACGCCGCCGATTTGTGTCAATATGGCTTGCTGGGACATGGTCTTGACATAATTTGCGCATATAAAAACTTTTCTAGCGTCGAGACCCTCGGCGCGAGCCGCCGGCGCTGGGGAGGGAGATTTTTAAAACCCGTCAAAGATAGGAGGCGATGGGCAAGGTAAAGCCCCGCTATATTAAGTCCATAGCGCAAAAGCTCTTGGAGATGTACCCGGATAAGTTCAGCGATAGATTCGAGGATAATAAAAAGGCAGTGGCCGAGCTGGCCGACCTTAGGAGCAAGAGCGTTAGGAATAAAGTGGCCGGCTACATAACTAGGCTAGTTAAGGCCGAGAAGGCTAAGGAGCAGAAACAAGTATCGGCCGAGGCGGCGCCATGACGCTGGCTAAAGGAGACTACATCTTGTTAGACTATACTATAATTGTAAAGGACGACAACAAGGTGGTCGAGACCACGATGGAGTCCGTGGCCAAGGAGGCGGGCATCTACCGCCCCGACGAGATATATGAGCCGCGCTTGATCGTGTTGGGCGAGACTAAGCTATGGGAGCCCCTCGAGTCGGCGTTGCTCAACGCCGATGAGGGCAAGGAGATAGAGGTCGAGATCCCGCCCGATAAGGCCTATGGGCCTAGGGATCCGGCTAAGGTAAAGGTGATGTCTATTAGGGAGTTCCACAGACATGGCGTAGTGCCCAGGGTCGGCGACGAGGTGGAGGTGGAGGGCAATAGGGCTAGGATAATATCTATTTCGGGCGGCAGAGTCACCCTCGACTTCAACCACCCGCTTGCTGGCAAGACGTTGGTCGTGAAGGGGAAGGTCGTTAAGAGGTTATCCACGAAGGAGGAAAAGGTAAGCTACGTCGTGAGGCAATATATGCCCAGGCTTCAGCCTGATAAGATATCCGTCTCCTTCTCGCAAGACGGCTCGGAGGCCCAAATACGCCTACCCGCGGAGGCGCTCCTCTATGAAAAAATAGGCAATATACTATTACAAATAGCCTCAGACCTAGGCGCTAGATTCGCCGAGCTTAAGAAGATCTCGTTCCTCGAGGAGGTCGAGCTTAAGAAGGGTCAATAATAAAACCCCGAGCAGTATAGGTCATATGACAACCACCGTTGGCATTAGGGCTAAGGACGGAGTCGTCTTAGCCGCCGATAAGCGCGTGACGGCCGGCTATTACATAGCCCATAAACGCGGCGAGAAGATCTGGAAAATCGACGACCACGTGGCGGCCACGATGAGCGGCGGCGTGGCGGACCTCCAAGGCCTATTAAACACCTTAACTATAATGGCTAGGGATTATAAGTCGGAGCACAGGCACCCGATACCTGTGAGGACGCTGGTCAACTACGCCTCCTTGCTCTTGTTCTATTCCCGCCCCATGATTTACCTAGTCCACTCGATATTCGGCGGCTACGACGACGAGGGGCCCCAGCTCTATATGCTGGATTGGCTGGGCTCCTATAGCCAAGAGAAATATATCTCGACCGGCAGCGGCTCCCCCTACGCCATGGGAGTTCTAGAGGTCGGATATAGGGACGACATAACCGTCGATGAGGCTGTGAAGATCGCCGAAAACGCCGTTAAGGCCGCCATGAGGAACGACCCAGGCTCGGGCGAGGGAATAGATATTGTGGTAATAACTAAGGACGGCTTTAAGAGGATTTATTCGGCCCAGCAGAGGATAGTCGTAACAGAATAGCTTTATATACCTCTCGAAGAAAGTGCCGTGGCGCTTTCTCTAGAGCTTAAATCTAAAATAAGGGAATTATTGCCCGGCGTTGAGATAGGCGAGGTGGAGATAGAGGGCCCCTCAATATGTATATATGTAAAAAACCCCGGCGAATTAAGCGGCGAGCAGGTGGCGGAGCTCGCCAAGACGCTTAAGAAGAGGATTATAATTAGGGGGGATCCCTCCGTTAGGAGGCCGGAGAAGGAGGCCGAGAAGGAGATAAAGTCGCTTATTCAAGACGTCGAGGATATACGTTTCGAGAAGAATGGGGATGTCTATATATATTTGTCTAAGGCTATACCGGAGAAGGAGTTCAAGAGGTTGGCCAGAGATATCTTCGCGCTCACGGGCTGGAGGGCCGTAATAGAGATGGGGGTCCCCAAGATGATGAAGTTGCCGTCTAAGGACATAATCGACGTGAGGACGATATTCCACGCCGCCCTAGATAGGCGGCTGGCCATGATGCGGGAGATCGGGGCTAGGATACACCACGAGCCCGCCGTCAAGGAGGGGCCCATAACCGTAACTTTTCTGGGCGCCGCCATGGAGGTCGGCCGTAGCGCTGTGTTAGTGGACACCACGGAGAGCAAGATTTTGCTGGACTGCGGCCTTAAGCCCTCGCAATACGAGGAGGAGTTCCCCCTGTTGGAGCAGATAGACTTAGACGAGCTAGACGCCGTGGTCCTCTCCCACGCCCATATGGATCACGTGGGCTGTCTCCCATATCTCTATAAATATGGATATAAAGGTCCTATATATATGACTGATCCAACTAAATATTTAGCGTATATATTATTGACTGATTATGTCGAGTTAAAGGAGAGAGAGGGCGAGACGCCGCCGTATACTAAGGGCGATATAGAGGATTTAATGTACCACGTAGTTACCCTGGATTACGAGGAGGTCACAGATATAGCGCCGGATGTGAAGCTGACTTTATACGACGCGGGCCACGAGATAGGCTCTGCGCTTATACATCTACACATAGGGAACGGGAGGTACAATATATTGTATACGGGAGATTTCAAGTTCGGCCGCACGAACCTCCTGAATAAGGCCGTGAATAAGTTTAGGAGAGTAGAAATGTTGGTCATGGAGTCCACCTACGGGGGCCGCGACGACGTCCAGCCGCCTAGGGTTGAGGCCGAGAACATGTTGATTAAGACCATAGCGGAGGCCGCGGAGAAGGGGGGCAAGGTCCTAATACCGGCCTTCAGCACCGGGAGGGCGCAAGAAATACTCTACGTATTGAACTCTAAGATAAACGAAGGCCTTTTGAAGAAGGTGCCTATCTACGTCGACGGGATGGTCGTGGAGACGTTAAACGCGTATTTGATGTATCCGCACTTCTTAAATAAGGAGGTGGCCGACTCTATATACAACGGCGTAAACCCGTTCACTTCGTCTGGGGCTGTCGAGGTGGTGGATAGGGCTAAGAGGCTTGAGGACCGCATAAACCAAATAGCCAAGATAGTTCAAGACGAGCGGCCCGGCGTCATCATAGCGCCCCACGGCATGTTGAACGGGGGACCTATACTGGACTACTTCGTCCACATGGCGCCCGACCCGCGCAATAGGCTGGTCTTCGTCTCCTACCAAGCCGAGAACACCTTGGGCCGGAGGATATTAAACGGGGAGAGGGAGTTCTTGGTCAGAAGCATCTCTATGGGCGAGACTAAGGTCGACCTAAAGATGGGCGTTGTATCTATACCGGGCTTCTCAGGGCACAGCGATAGGAGGGAGCTCATGAAATACGTAGAGACTATAGAGCCTAAGCCTAAGAAGGTGGTGCTGATACACGGCGAACCCTCTAAAATAGTGAGCTTGGCGACGTCTATCGAGCTCCGCTATAAGCTGACCACTATTATACCTAAGGTGGGCGAAAGGATAAGGGCTCTTTAACGCTTAACCCAGCTATAGCTTCTCAGCCTCTTGCTCCTCCCCCAGCCGCAGCTGGCGCAATAGCCCTTGGAGACGTTATATGAATGTCTGCCGCACCTAGGGCAACGAATATGGGTTTTCCCCCTGCTGTGTTTGCCCATCGAGGGCGTCCCCTTCATGGCCCGCCGCTAACAGCCGATTTTAAATATTTCATGTGGGGCTTATGAACAAGACGTTCTCCCCTCTGACTATCATGGTGCCCCTCTTGAGCACGTTATTATCTATCACCTCCTCCGCATCCTCTAGTAGCAAGTTCACGTGTTGGTCGAAGCTCTTGAGCACGCCCCTTATCTCGTGCCCGTCCCTAAGCTTTACTAATACCCTTTTACCTATTGAGTCTTGTAAAGTTGCGCCGAGGGTGGCGAGGCATTTAGACATCTCCGACATGGCCTCGGCTATGGCCCAAGTATTTAAGGATTTTCTCGGAGCGCCTCTCTAAGCTTAGACAGCTGCCACGCCAAGAGACTTTCGGCTAGTTTGGAGCCCTTATACGCCGACGCGAACTCCTCTAGGCACTCAGCAAGCCGCCGAAGGTCCATACTTTTATACTGCGAATAAAAATGTGGAGGTTGAGTTTTGGCTCCTCGATATAACTTACGCCGTAGCTGGAGGGGTCCCTGAGGTGAGGATGTTCGGCATAACTAAAGACGGAGAGAGGGCCCTCTTCGTAGATAGGAGCTTCCGCCCGTATTTTTACATAAAGGGGAATGTGGACCAAAGAGCGCTTAGAGCGCTGGGCTCCATTGCGCCTATAGAAGCCGTAGAGAAGGTAGAGAGGAGGTTTTTCGGGAGACCCGTCGAGCTCTATAAAGTAGTTACCAGGATACCGGCGGAGGTTAGAAAGCTGAGGGAGGCCGCGTCGGAGTTGCCTGGGGTAGACGACGTGTTAGAGGCCGACATAAGGTTCTATATGAGGTATATGGTCGACACAGGGGTTACGCCGTCGACTTGGCACGTGGCGGACGTCGTCGAGGAGGGCGAATCGGCGGGCCTTAAGAAATACGTCGTCAAGTCGCCGCCTAGGCCGCTCCCCGAGAGGTCGGGCGTATTGCCGAGGCTTAGGGTCCTAGCCTTCGATATAGAGGTCTACAATGAGAGGGGAAGCCCTGATCCTGCCAGAGATCCTGTCATAGTCATAGCCGCAAAATCGTCGGAGGAGGGGGAGCTCCGCCTCTTCTTAGCCGATAAAAACGACGACCGCGCGGCCATAAGGCAATTCGTCGATTACGTCAAAAGGCTGGACCCAGACGTGGTGCTGGGCTATAACTCAAACGGCTTCGATTGGCCGTACCTAGCAGAGAGGGCCAAGCGCCTAGGAATACAGCTGTCTATCGACAGGATGGGGGGCCCGCCGCAACAAAGCGTATATGGCCATTGGTCTATCGTGGGTAGGGCTAATATCGATCTCTATAATATTATAGATGAATTCCCAGAAATAAAGATAAAGACCCTAGATAGAGTAGCCGAATATTTCGGGGTAATGAAGCGCGACGAAAGGGTATTATTGCCCGGCCACAGGATATGGGAGTATTGGAGAGACGAATCTAAAAGGCCGTTGTTGTTGAGATACGCCCAAGACGACGTCGCGTCCACGTACGGCTTAGGCGAAAAGCTCTTGCCCTTCCTAATTCAGTTGTCCTCGGTCTCTGGAGTTCCGCTGGACCAAGTGGCCGCCGCCTCTGTGGGAGCCAGAGTAGAATGGGTTCTTATGAGATACGCCTATAGGATGGGCGAGTTGGCGCCAAATAGAGAGGAGAGGCCCTACGAGCCCTATAAGGGCGCCATAGTGCTAGAGCCGAGGCCCGGCATATACAGCGACGTGGCCGTGCTGGACTTCAGCTCCATGTACCCCAACGTGATGATGAAATACAACCTATCCCCAGACACGCTCCTGGCGCCAGGCGAGCCCGATCCGCCGGAGGGCGTAAACATCGCGCCGGAGGTGGGCCATAGGTTTAGGAAGGCCCCGCCGGGCTTCATACCGCAAGTCCTCGCGTCGTTGGTTAAGCTGAGACAAGAGGTTAGGAGGGCTATGGCCGGCCTAGGCCCGGACTCCGTCGAGTATAAGCTGTTGGACGAAAGGCAGAGGGCCCTAAAGATCATGGCGAACGCCATGTACGGCTATATGGGCTGGGTCGGAGCTAGGTGGTATAAGAGGGAGGTGGCCGAGTCGGTCACGGCCTTCGCGCGGAGCCTGTTACTAGACGTATTAAAGGCGGCGAGGTCGTTCGGCCTAGAGGTAATATACGGCGACACCGACAGCATATTCGTTAAATATAATAAAAATATTGATAAAATAATAGATTATGTAGATAAAAATTATGGAATTGAAATAAAATTAGAAAAAATATATAAAAAATTATTATTTACAGAATCGAAGAAGCGCTACGCCGGCTTATTAGAGGACGGGAGAATAGATATAGTGGGCTTCGAGGTGGTCAGAGGCGATTGGTGCGATTTAGCCAAAGACGTACAACTAAAAGTAATAGAATATATTCTTAAGTCTAATTCAATTAATGAAGCTCGAAATAAAATTATTAATTATATTAAAGAAATAATTGATAAATTAAGATCATATAAAATAGACTTAGATGATTTAATAATATGGAAAACTCTAGATAAAGAACTAGGTGAATATAAAGTGACGCCGCCCCACGTCTCTGCTGCTAAGCTGTTGGAGAAACACGGCATAAGGGTCCATAAGGGTATGATGATAGGCTACGTGGTCGTGAAGGGCGGCGGCGAGAAGCTGACGTATAAGGTAAAGCCGTATATCTTAGTCGAAGACATAAAAGAGATAGACGTCGACTATTACGTAGATAAACAAGTGGTGCCCGCGGCGTTGAGAATAGGCGAAGTCATAGGGCTAAGGGAGTCCGACTTGAAAGGTAAGGGTTCGACTAAAAGCCTCTTGGACTTCACTTAGCTTGGTCGAAGGAAATTATGGCCATGTCCTCCGGGGCCTTCGTGATAGGCCCTATCCTAGCCGCTATGATGTACTTAACGCCCTTCTTCGAGGCCAAGTCGACTATGCGCTGAGTCGCTATGCCGTCCATCAATATGGCGTAGGCCGAGCCCTCGGCGCTGCTTAAGAAGTCGGGGAGCTCCCTCACGGCCATGCGCTTAATTAAGCCCCACTTCTCGTCATATACCTCGGCCTCGAGAGTCCCCGCCATCTCCTCTATCTTGGACTTGACGAAGTCGGGAATAGAGGGCGCTTGTATCTGTTGCGGCTGAGGCGCCGGGGCTTGCGCAGGCTGTTGGGCCTGCGGCGGTTGCTGTTGCTGGGCCTCTTGTTGCGCCGCCTGTTCTTGGGCTTTTTGTTGCGCCAAGAACTCCTCCACCGATAGCTTGTTCCTCAGGGCCCTAGCTATTTCCTTGGCGGTCAACTGCTCGACCTCTTTGCCCTGCGGCGCCCTGGCCACGTAGTCCACGTGCGCTACCTTGAGCAAGTCCCTTAGGACTAGCTCGCCTCCCTTATCGCCGTCTACAAACGCTATTACGCTCTTCTTCTTGCTGAGCTCAACTATGGTCTGCGGTATGCCTTGGCTTATCCCCTCTATAGCTACCACGTTTCTATAGCCGTGTTTCACCAAGTTAACCACATCCGCCCTCCCCTCTACAATTATTATGGTATCGGACTTATCTACGTCGGGACCCGCCGGCAGCTTCTCAGGGCCGTACTCGACCACCTCGGCCTTGGCCACATCCTCCTTTAGCCTCTCCAATATCTCCTTAGTGTCGGGCAAGATCTCCTCCTCTATGAGCTTTATGAGCTCCTTAGCCCTCTCCACAATTCTATTACGCTTCTCCTCGCGCAAATCCCTAATCTCTAATATCTTCACCGTGGCGGGGTAGGGCCCCACCCTCTCCACGCTCTCTATTAACGCGGCCACTAAGGCCGTCTCGTAGCGGTCTAGGTTAGAGGGGATGTTTATCCTAGCCCTAGTGCGCCCGTCTTTATCCAATATATCTATTTCTATTCTACCTATGCGCCCCATTATTTGGAGCTCCCTAAGGTCTAAGTCCTTGCCCAAGAGGCCCTCAGTCTGTGAGAACAAAGCCCCTATTATGTCCGACTTATCCACCGATCCGTTTACCTCTATCTGTGCGACTATCATGTACTTAGAGGCTATGGTTAAGGCTCCCATGAAAAGACATGGCGCATAAACCCTTTAAATTATTTGTGGCCTCTATGCTTAATAGCCTATTTTCTATATCAATAAATAATGTTATATAATATGTTTTTTAAGTAATAATTAATATAAATAGAAAAATTACGGAATAAACTCTTATATACGTGTTATCGAGGTTTCATGAGCCCGCACATTGAGGCCGGCGAGGTGGTGCACAAGGCGCTCAAATACGCCATGGACATAATACACCCAGGCATGCCCGTAATAGAGCTGTGCCAGAGAGTTGAGGAGCGCATAATAGCCCAGGGCGCCAGGCCGGCGTTTCCGGTCAACGTGGGCATAAACGAGGTGGCGGCGCACTACACCGCGACGCGCGGCGATAAGTTGGTCATACCCAACAACGCGGTGGTCAAGATAGATGCGGGGGCTCACAAAGACGGCTATATCGTGGACGCCGCGGTTACTGTCTCGCTGGGCACAAACGCCTACGACGGAATAGTTAAGGCCGCTAGGGAGGCCCTACGCGCGGCGTATGAGTCCTTAAGGCCCGGCGTCAAGGCGTGGCAAATCGGCGAGGTCATAGAGTCGAGGATAAAGTCCTTCGGGTATAGGCCCATATACAACTTGACTGGGCATAGGATAGAGCAGTATAATCTACACGCCGGGGACGTAGTGCCCAACTACGGCGATAGGACCGCGTCGCAGGCGTTGAGGCCGGGGGACGTCTACGCCATAGAGCCCTTCGCCACTAACGGCAAGGGCTACGTGAAGGACTTAAACAAAATCACTATTTATAGGCTGATTAGGACTAAATTAAAGGGGAAACAGGAGTATTTAGACAATATATATAGGGTTGCTCGCACTTTGCCCTTCTCGCCGAGGTGGTTCCCCGAAATACCCGAGGAGTTCTTCGCGGAGGCCGCGTCTAGGGGCGCCCTCTACGGCTACGAGGTATTGGTGGAGGAGGCGGGAGGCGTCGTGGCCCAGTTCGAGGACACCTTTGTAATCGAGGAGGACGGGGCGAGGCCTCTGGCCAATACGCTTGAGCTAGCCCAATAGCGATCGCGCAAAGCCGGCTATTTTGTCCCTCAACTCTTTATCCTCTATCTGTAGGGCTGAGGCGAGCAAGATCTGGGCCAAGACCGCTCTCTTATCCTCGCCCCCTACGCCGTTTATTAGCTGGGCCATTAAGCTCCCGACAAGCGCTATTGCCTCGTCCACCCTAAGCTCTAGCCCCTCGAGTATTTCTGAGACCTTCTCCTCGGCCTTATAGAGCACGTACATGGCCGAGAGCACTAAGAAGTCCTCATCGCTTAAGCCGTTTTTCTCCAGCCAGCTTTTAACCAGCTCCTCATCGCCGCGCGCCATAGCCTCGGCGAATCCCTTGGCCTCCTCCCTCCTTATTCCGAACAGCTTCTCCACGCCCGCCACAAATTCCTCAAGCCAAGCCTCGCCCATAGCCTCCTCGAAGAGCCCTCTTCACATAGGCCGTAAGACCTCAAAATATAAATTGATTATCTATTGTGGGCCCTTATAGAGTCGGCGCCTCTTGGGTATTAGGCGACATCGCCGTAGACGCCTCAGAGCCCCTAGACGTTAGATACGTCTTATTGACCCACCACCACAAGTCCCACGTGGCCGGCCTCCCGGCGACCTCGGCTAAGGCGGTAGTGGCCAACCCGTTCGAGGCAGGCCTGTTGTCCGACGAGGCTAGGGCCAGGAGCTACGTCGCGGCGGTCTTGAGGAGGGCGGGCTTCGCGGGCGACGTGGCGATCGACGTGCCGCGCTTGGGGGTGCGCTTCGAGAAGATATCGGCAGGCTGGATAGACCTAGACGAGGCCTCCGCCCAAGTAATACCCTGCGGCTCCCACACGTGGGGCCATACGTGTTATCTATTCGAGGAGGGGGTGTTCGTAGGCGATTTGGGCGGCTGGGTGGTGAGCGTCTCCTCCCTCATAAGGGCTATACAAGTCCTGCGGACCCTCGGCAATAAGCCGGCCTATCCGGCCCACGACGCGCCGACTACCGCGGCCGAATACGCCGAGAGGCTCTCGTCCACGGTGAGGGGCTTGTTGAGGGCCTATCGCCAATGCGTAAGGGAGAGGACCCCCTACCGCATGGCGCTTTGCGCCCGCGGCGATGGGGACCCCCTCAGGCTCTCCGAGGAGGGCATAGCGTTTTTGAAGTATTTGGCCGAGGTCGGCGAGGTTAAAATACTAGTGAGAGGCGGCCGATACTACGCGCGTGAGGTCTAGCGGCGAGCTAAGCCTAAATAAATGGGAGGGGGAGGACTCGTCGTCTGAGGAGCCGAAGCCCTCGACGTAGCTAAACGACTTGGCCATAAGCGCGGCCAACTCCCGCTCCTCGGCGCCTAGGACAGCCGCCGCAACTGGGCTACACGGCAAGTAGTCCGCGTGCCAGAACTTCTTTCCACTCCTCTTCAGGTGCCTGCCCACTCTGCCCCAACACGAGGAGCCGCAAGAGCCGACGTAGGCGTAGAGGCCAGCGGCTATGCGGAACCTCTTAGCCCTAGTCTCCACCACGGCGTCAGGGCATTTGAACAAGACTATGTACGAAGCCACGCCTCTACCGCCTGCGCCAGCTTGGGCAAAACCTCGCCTGCCCTTCCCCTTATGTTGAAGTCGGCCATCTCGTCGAGAGGAGTCTCGGCGGGATTTATGTTTATCAACACGGCCCCCCGGCTCTTAGCTACTCGGGGCAGAAGCGCGGCGGGATGGACTAAGGCCGAGGTGCCGACCACTAACATAACGTCGGCGCTGCCGGCGTAGGCCAAGGCCTCCTCCCACGCCTTCTGAGGCAGAGGCTCTCCAAACCAGACCACGTCGGGCCTCATCAATCCCCCGCACCTCTTACACCGCGGCGGGATCTCGGAGACCGGCCCATCTAAGGCCTCGACCAAGCCGCAAGAGACGCACCTAACACGCCATATATTGCCGTGGAGCTCGACCACGCGCCTGGAGCCCGCCCTTTGGTGTAGGCCGTCCACGTTCTGGGTAATCACGGCCTTGAGCACTCCCAGCTCCTCCAGCCTAGCCAGCGCTATATGGGCCGGGTTGGGGCTCGCCGCGCGTATCACTTCTTGTCTCCAGCGATACCAACGCCACACTAGGACCGGGTCTTTGGCGAACGCCTCGGGGGTCGCCAAGTCCTCCGGCCTATACCTCTCCCAAAGCCCGCCGGGCCCTCTAAAGGTGGGCACGCCGCTCTCGGCGCTTACGCCGGCGCCGGTGAGGGCTACCGCGAAGGAGCTCTCCGCTAGGGCCTTGGCGGCGCCAGTAACGGCGTCCACGCAGATATTATTTAACCGGCTATAAATAGGCTTGCGGTGATGAGCCAGGCTTAGGCGATTATGAGCGCCTGGACCTACGCTGAGGAACCTTTTTAACGTATAAATGAGAGCCGGACATGAGGCGTGGCGTATTAATAGCGCTGGCCCTCGCGGCCTTGGCCGCGGTGGCCGTCGCGTTGAGCCTCGCGCCGCTAAGCCCCGGCGAGCAGCTCCGCGTGGTCGGCACATACACCATCAACGCGCTGGCCGTGAGCTCCTCGGGCGGCGGCGCCGTAGTGCCCATAGAGGTGACCTTGCTCACGCCGGGCAACGGCAGAGCGTATGTGGCCGGAGTGCCGGAGGCCGGCGAGGGCTTCGGCCCCTCGGCCCAAATAGCGTTGTACGTGGCGTCTAGGCTCGCCGGAGTCTCCCCGTCGAATTATACGGCCCTTATAAGGGTTAAGGCGTTGCAGTCCAGCGTAGGAGGCCCCTCGGCCAGCGGCTACATAACGGCCGCCCTATTCGCGCTCATGAAGGGGCTCCCCCTGAGGAACGACACGGCCATGACCGGAATAATACTCCCGGACGGAACAATAGGCTGGGTGGGCGGCGTCCAGTACAAGGTGGAGGCCGCCGCCCAAAACGGCATAAAATACGTCTTAGTGCCCCTCGGGGAACAGGGAGAGGCCGCCGGCGTAAGCGGGGTAGAGGTGATACCTATAGCCACGATTCAGCAAGCCATATACTACTTGACCGGGTACAACGTAACTTCGCCCTACAACGCGTCGTCCCTCAACCCGGCCGTGTTCGACAACGTCAGCAGAGAGCTCTACGAGGAAGTGTTGGCCATATACGAAAACGCCACTGGCCCCTCGGCGAGCCAATACGCCAACATGTCGCAGATAGAGGCCTTGGCGGCTTCTGGGCAGTACTACGTGGCCGCCTCGTTGCTCTACTCCTCCTTGGTCAACTACTACGACGGCCTCGTCTCGAGAGGCTCGGCGAGCTCCTCGGCGCTTTACAACGAGGCCCTCAGCCTAGCCAAGGAGTACGAATCCGTTGTGAAGAAGATACCTATAACATCTAATAATTTAGGCATAATAATAGGCCTATACGAGCGCATATATCAAGTATATCAAGAGGCTAACTCGAGCAGCCCGGACGTAGGCTTGATGTACGCCCGCGTCGTAACGCTCCCGCCGTGGATAGACGCGGCGAGGGAGCTCGCCTACGGGAGAGCTGTGAACGAAAGCGCGCTTGCCGATATGGCCGAGGCCTATTTGCAATACGCCTACGTGATGTACTCCTATGTCGAGACGACGTACGGGTCGCAACTGCCTTCGCAGTACGTCGCCCAGCTAGATCAAAGCTTCGGGCTAGCTCAGAGCTTGTATTCGGCGGGCCACTACTTGGCGGCGCTGGCGGCCTCCCTAGACACCATAGCGCTCTCGGAGAACCTCTTAGCCGCGCCC
>JZWT01000020.1 GCA_000960885.1 Thermoproteus sp. AZ2
AATTTTAAGATAAAATAATAGAGGAATAATATTAGATATAAAATATTTTTATATTTATTTCTATTTGGGCGCTATGTGATAACTCTTATAGCCAGCCCTCCTGAGCCTTTCGGCAACATCTGCGCTGAGGCCTCCCCTATAGCAGTAGAAGACGTAGGTCTTATCCCTGCCCGTCTTCTCGACGAAGTCGAATACCTCGTCCAGCTCCACCCTCACGGCGCCTGGAAGGTGCCACTTCTCGTACGACTCCTCATCTCTGAGGTCTACAACGACGGCGTCCTCCGGGATTTTATCTATTGAGAGGCCCTTTGCCCTAGACTCGTATTCCTCTATCGCCTTATCCAACTCGCTCCTTCTATACACCTCTATCCGCCCCAGCGCCTCCTCCACGGCGTCGGCGACGGCTAAATCTATTAATTCGACCTCGGCCCTAGAGGCCCAGCGCCTGGGCTCGCGGGAGAATATGGCGCAGTACTCGGGCACGGCTATCGAGAGCTCGTAGGTGCCTATCCTCTTAGCCGCTTCAGTTATCTCCTCCTTGTCCATGCCTATGAGGGGGCGGAATATGGGCATGTCTATCCCGCGCTCCACGGCCGCTAGGGCTTGGAGGGTCTGCGAGGAGACTTGGCCCAGCGACTCGCCGGTGACCAACGCCTCGGCCTTAACGAGCCCCGCCGCCCCTACGGCTAGCCTATATAGAGCCCGTTTAAAGGCTATAGACCACAAATGGCTATTCACGCCGTGTCTTATGGCATCTGCGATGGGCGCGCAGTCCGCAACCAGGACCTTGGAGTCGTAGCCATAGGACCAGGATAGGAGGGCCTTAATTACCCTAAGGGCCGCGGCCGCCGTCAAGGACCCCCCTAGGTTGCAGTACAAGACGTCGACGTAGGCGCCCCTCCTCATCATATACCAGGCGGCCACGGGGGAATCTATTCCGCCGGAGACTAGGGCTAGGGCCTTCCCCTCGGAGCCCAGCGGCAGGCCGCCGGGCCCCTCGACGACCTCCGTATATAGAAAGGCCTTATTCCCCCTAACCTCGACGAATAGCTCGACCTCGGGTCTCTCTAAGTCTACTCTGCCCCCGGCCCTCACCAGCAACTCGCCTATTTTGGCGGCGGCGTCCCTAGAGGTGAACGGGTGGGAGCCGGCTCGGCGGGCCCTCACGGCGAATTTCCTCCCGGCGACTAGGCCGGACCAAAGCTCCGCGGCCCTCGAGGCCAGCTCCTCCAGCGAGGTGAACTCGACCTCCACTGCGGGGCTCAACGACTTAACGCCGAAGACCCTAGAGGCGGCGGCCTTTATACACGCGTCGTCGCCGTAGGCGTATATTCTGCCAGGCTCGGCCCTCAGCTTAACCTCGCCGCAGCTCTTGGCGGCTTCTCTGATGTTCCTCATCAATAGCCTCTCCATCTCCGCCCTAGCCCTCCCGCGCTTGATCGCGACTTCGCTGTAGCGAATTAAGACGACCACGCGCACCCCGGTCCCTGGGCTTAAAAGCTAGATCACCTTATTTAACAGCTCTCTACTTCTCGTATCCAGGGAAGGCACGTCGATTTCGTACGCGTCGTCGTAGACGTCTATTAGCACAACCTTGTTCCCCAGAAGCATTACGTTCCTCCTCCCGCGCGTGGCGGCGGTCCGAGGCCCGTGGTCTGTCTCTAGCTCCCAGACCAGCTCGTCGCCCTTTATATCGACGGATCTTATGGCCTTTACCCTAAAGACTAAGACGTTGGCCTTAATCGCCTCCTCCAGCGCAGCTCTCGAGCCCTCGTCGAGCCCCTCGTAGTCCTCTATCACGTATTGCCTAGAGGGGCAGTCCAATAGGACGAACCTCTTATTCGTGACGGGAAATGGGAGGAGCGGCCTACAGCCCCTTATCACGGCCCCGTCTAGCTTAATGTTCACGAGGCTTTTCCTCTCGCCGCGTTCTACGACCGGCTTTAGAAGCGGCTTAGGCGGAGCCGCCGGCTCTTGCCTCGACCATATCTCGGCGGCGACGCCCGCGTATTCCTGGAACATCTTGGCGAACTCCCCGCCCTTAAGTATCAGCTCAGACGGCTTGCCCATCTCTACGACTTCGCCGTCCCTCATGACTATGACCTTATCGGCTGCTAGGGCCTCTATGGGCAAATGGGTCACGAAAATCGCCGTGCGGCCTCCGACTACGTCTAGGATAGTGGAGAAGACCTCCTTCTCCGTCAAGGCGTCTAGGTTCGAGGTCGCCTCGTCGAAGATGAATATGTCTGGGTCCTTCACCAACGCGCGCGCCAGCGCTATTCTCTGTCTCTGGCCGCCGGAGAGGTATATGCCTCTCTCCCCGAGCGGAGTGTCGTAGGCTAGGGGCAGCTTCATAATTTCGTCGTGTATCCTCGCGAGCCAACAAGCCCGCAATACGTCCATGGACTTGACGCGCTCGGGGTCCTCTGCGCCGTAGGCGACGTTGTTTGCCACAGTGTCGTCGAAGAGGAGCACCTCCTGTGTAACATAGGCTATCTTGCTCCTGAGATATTGCGTATCAATCTCCCTTATATCTACGCCATTTATGAGTATCTTGCCCTCGCCCGGCTCGTACAGCTTAAGCAAGAGCTTCGCTATAGACGTCTTCCCGCTGCCCGATCTGCCGACTAGGACCACCTTCTCGCCCCGCTCAATTCTGAAGTTTATGTTCTTGAGCACGGGCGTTAGGGGGTCGTAGCCGAACCACACGCCTCTAAACTCTATGGGTCCTCTAAGCGGGGGCTTTTTCTCGCCGCCAGCAGGCTCCTCCTCGGCCTCCATGACCTCCCTTAACCTCTCGCCCGAGGTTATGGCTTGTTGTATAAAAGGTATGATGTTGCTCAAGTTGTTTATAGGGCCATAGAACTGCGACATATAGGAGACGAAGGCCGTCAATACGCCGAGCTCTATATTGCCGGCTATGACTTCATTCCCGCCGAACCACCAAATCATCACCGTCGCCATAGCCGTTAGGAAGCCCATAGGGGGCCAGTGCATGGAGTTCATCGAGGCGACGTCTCTCTGCGACTCGTATAGCCTATCTAATATGCGCCAGAACCTAGACGACTCGTGGCCCTCCTTGGCGTAGGCCTTCACCACCAAGTAGTTGGGCACCACGTCCGAGGCCGTAGACGTCATGTCGGCGCTTCTGCGCCAATTCCTGTGATAGAGGAGGCGGGAGACCCTCCTGTAGTGGACCAATATGTAGATAATTATGGGGACGGGCACCAAGACGTATACGGCCAGGGGAGGATCCATGAAGAAGAGTATTACGCCGATGCCGACGAGCGTGAGGGAGTTTACCAATAACGTGGGCAAGCCCCACACCATCAGCCACTGCGCATTACCCGCATCGGTCGTAAGCCTAGACAAGATGCGGCCCGTGGTTATCCTATCGACGGCCGAGGGGCTGAGCCTCATCACCTTGGCGTATAGCCTCCCCCTCATGTCGTTGACCACCCTCTGGCCTAAGGTGTTGAGGACATAGTTCTGGGCCATGCCTAGGGCGGAGACCGCGGCGTAGGAGCCGATAAGCGCCTCGGTCAGCTCCACGAACAACGCTCTGTTATGCTGAGGGGATAAGAAGACGCTGTCTATTAAGATCTTTAAGAGGTAGGGGGGCACTAGGTTCAGGGCTGTGATGGCTAAGGAGAGGGCTAGGCCGAGGGCTAGGCGATATTTATAGGGGGCCATGAAGGAGAATAACCATAGGAGAGTGTTCGCCGCGCGCCTCCTCGACCTATGCGCCGACTCCTCCTCGGCCTTTACCGCGTCCGGCCTCTTGATGTTTATGGCCTGGGCTAATGAGCGAAACGCCGAAATTTTGCTCTTTGTGAAATATGCGGCCTCGACGACGCGCCCATCCTTAAGCTCTAGGACTAATTTGCCCATGCCTACGCCATCTTCTACGTAGGCCCTCTTCACATCCGCGAGCGGGATGGATAAAATTATGTCGGAGCCCCTCCTAACGGTTAAGGAATCGCCGAGCTCCACCGCCTCGACCCCCGGCGCCAAGTCGTGGGTTAAGTCGGCCTCGATAGATACCACGATTAATCGGGGTGAAATGACATTATTCAAATTTTTATCCCCTTACATCGCTATTTATATGAGGCGGGCCGCGTTATTGTATATAGCTGTGGCGGTCGTAGCGGCGGCCGCCGGCTTGGCCCTATACGGCTCGATTAGCAAAAAGCCTGCGCCCGCGCCTCCGCCGACAATCTCGGTGTATTCGCCCGCCTTCCCGAACGGCTCGTATATACCCAGCCAGTACACCTGCGACGGCGCCGATATATCGCCACCGCTTAATTGGTCCGGCGTGCCGCCCAACGCCAAGTCGTTAATGGTGGCGGTAATCGACATAGACGCGCCCGGCGGCTCCTTCGTCCACTGGGTCCTCTACAACATACCGCCCAACACATCGTCGTTGCCGAGCGGAGTGCCCAGGGGCACGGCCACGCCGTACGGCCTACAAGCGGTCAACGACTTCGGCTTTAGCGGATACGGCGGCCCTTGCCCGCCGCCCGGCAAGCCCCATAGGTATATATTCTACGTACTTGCGCTCAACGCAACAATAGATCTACCCGGCGGATCTCCGGCGTCTGAGGTCTTATCCGCGGCGAGGGGCCACGTGGTGGCCTACGGCGAGCTTGTGGGCTTATACGGCCGCTAGATAAATTTTTAAAGTCCGATGGGTCGGAGACGCTCATGGATCGTAAAGCGATACTGATAAATAGTGTCATGGGCTCCCTGATGGCCTCCATGACCATGTCGGCCTTAGTCATAGCGCTCCCCGCGATTTTCCGCGGCGTCGGCGTAGATCCCCTCTCGCCGGAGGGTTTCACCGCGATGTTTTGGCTGATATTGGTCTACCCCTTCGTCGTAGCCATATCGGTCGCGATAATAGGCAGAATAAGCGATATGTGGGGCAAGGGCAGGGCCTTCACCGTAGGAGCCGTGTTGTTCACCATAGCTTCGTTGTTGCTCGGCATAACCCCCGGCAAGGGCTCCGTCGCGTTGTATCAGCTAATCATATATAGGGTGCTCCAAGCGATAGGCGGCTCGTTGATGTTCTCGAACAGCGCGGCGATAATCGCCGACGTGTTTCCGCCCAGCGAAAGGGGATTTGCGCAGGGCATAATAGGCATATCCTTCGGCGCGGGCTCTATACTAGGCCTCTTAATCGGCGGCGTGCTCGCGGTCGTGGACTGGCGCTGGGTCTTCTTAGTAAACGTCCCCATAGGGGCCATAAACGTCCTCTGGGCCTATAGAGTTGTCTACAACGTGTCGCCGGGCGTTGGGAGGGTCGTCGTAGACGTCCCGGGCGTCGCGGCGCTGGCGTCCTCCCTATTCTTAATATTGCTCGGCCTAGTCTTCGCCATGTTGCCCTACGGCGATTCCCTAGTCGGCTGGGGAAACCCCTTGGTCTGGGCGCTAATCGCGGCGGGCCTCGTCTTGCTGGCGGCTATAGTGCCTATAGAGCGTAGGGCCGCTACGCCGATATTTAGGCTGGACCTATTTAAAATCCGCCAATTCTCCTTCGGAGTCCTCAGTGCGTTCTTCCTCTTCATGGCGCAGGGCGCTAACATCTTCGTGCTCTCTCTGCTCCTACAGGCCATTTACCTCCCGCTACACGGCATACCCTACGAGGACACGCCGTTTTGGGCCGGCGTGTATTTAATACCCAGCAGCATAGCAAGCGCAGCCTTTGCGCCAATAGGCGGGAAGCTCCTCAACAAGCTCGGCGCAAGGGTCGTGGCCACCGTGGGGGCCGTCTTAATGGCGATAGGCTTTGAGCTATTAGCGGCTTTGCCGATGAGCTTCAGCTACGCGTTGTTCGCGGGCATTATATTCCTCATAGGCATGGGCTCGGGGCTCTTCATGTCGCCGAACTTGTATCCATATTGTCCTCGGTGCCCTCCAACCTCCGCTCGACGGCCTCAGGCGTTAGGGCCTCGCTACAAAATATAGGGACCCTCATGAGCTTCGCGATATTCATGACCTTAATAGTCATAGGCTCCTCAGCCGCATTGGCCCCCAGCATAAGGTCCGCCCTCATCGGCGCCGGCCTAACCGCTCAACAAGCCGACGAGTTGTTGGCCATACCGCCGGCCTTCGCGCTCTTCGCGGCGTTCCTGGGCTATAACCCCATAGCTACATTGGCTAAAATGACTGGCGCCTCGATACAGCCCGCCATCTACGCCAAGATAACAGAGCCGCAGTTCTTCGCCTCAGCCATAGCCCCGGCGATGGGCCTGGGCTTCAACTACGCCTACCACTTAGCGGCCGCCCTGGCTTTGATGGCCGCGCTCCTCTCCTACTTCCGCGGGAGGGAAATATTCATAGAGTGAGGCGAAATACGTGGGGAGCCGATGGCTGGCTGACGGAGGTGATGTCCACTCGACGGGTGCCGACGTGCCCTTCTATAAGGCCGGGCCCTTCTGGGTCGACGCATATTTTATAGAGAGGTTGGCCTCGGCGCATAACAGGATCCTGTTAGTGGTAGGCGGCCTAGGCCCCTCGGGCGCGGGCGGGCTTAGGCCTATCCCCTACCCCCGGGTGGTCGAGTTGCTGAGGGAGGGCGCGGCTGCCGCCGAATCGCTGCTCGCCGAAATTAAGAACAGGCTGACGAGCGGCAGGAAGGAGCTGGCTCTCGCCCCCCTCTACAACCCCGGGGCATTTATGGGGAGGAGGTCCGATGCCCTCTCCGACTCAGCCGCCTTATCCTTGGCCTTAAGGCTATACCGCGCCGTCTTGTCCTCTCTGCCCGAGGAGCCCGAGGCGCTTGGGTGGGCCCGCCTAGAGCTTAAGGGCGGCGAGGTGTATCTATCGGGGTCGCGGAGCCCCCAATACACTTATCTGTATAGGACGGACAGAGGGTTTAGGGAGGCCCTCGACGCACTACTTCGCCCAGGGAACGCCGGCGGCCCTATAGACGTCTAACACGGCCTTTAAATCTCTTAGGGCGAGCTCGGGCGGAAACGGCACCTCTGCGCCCTCCTCCACCGCCTTGATGAACCCCCTGAACATCTCCTGGAAGACGTCTACGTCCGGCACCTCCAGCCTTTTGCCGTTGAGGACCGGGTCCCCATACACTCTATACCTCGGCGGAGCCCAAGTCCTCCTCTTCGTCTCTAGGTCCTCCACTACGGAGCCGGAATCGCCTATGACCTCATATGAGGGCAGTAGAGACGCGTTGGGGTAGGCCCAAGAATAGAAGAAGAGGCCGTATGCTCCAGACTTGAACTTAAAGAGGGCCATGGACGTGTCGTCGCCCTCCATGGCGACGAAGGCCCTGTAGGCATATGCCTTAACCTCCTCGTACTCGCCGCCTAACTCGAGCAATGTATCTATGAAGTGCACTCCGCCGTCTATTAAGGCGCCTCCGCCCATCTCCTCAAGCCTAGTCCTCCACCCAGTGGGCCTCCCCAATACTTGAGACCTGACGATTATTGTGTGGACTCTGCCCAGCTGGCCCCGCCTAATGATGTCCACAACGGCCCTAACGGCCGGGTCGAAGTAGAACTGGTCCGTCACCATCAACTTCTTGCCGGCCGCCCTCGCGGCCTCTATCATATCCCTCGCCTCCTCCACGGTCCTAGCTATTGGCTTCTCCACCAAGACGTGTTTGCCCGCCTTTACGGCGGCGACGGCCATATCCCTATGCAGGTTGTGGGGCACGACTAGGTCTATTATATCGGCGTCTGAGGACAACACCGAGTTATAATCGCTATATATCCGCCTCACGCCGTATTTCTCCTGGCAAGTCTGGGCCGCCGCCCTATCCCTCTCCATGGCCTCCAGCTCTACCCCCAACGCCGAGAGGGCCCTGAGGTGTATCTGTCCCCAGCCCTTACAGCCGACTACTACAACCTTCATGCTAGTTATAGCTTAGGTCTTTAAAACTTCAGCCACCGCGGACCCTATCGCGTCTACGTCCTCCTTAGCGATCATGTAGGGCGGCAGGAAGCGCAGGGTGTTTAGGCCCGCCGTCAGCGCCAAGACGCCGCGGGCCATGAGGGGCTGGACGAATTGGTCAGCCTTGACCCTAAGCTCTAGGCCCAACATAAGCCCCATACCCTTGACCCTTAAGGCCAGCCGCGAGCCCGTCTCGGAGAGGGCTTTCGCCAACGCCGAGCCCGCCGCCTCGGCCTTGGCGGGCACGTCCTCCTTAAGCAAGAGCTCAGACGCGGCGGCCGCCGCGGCCATAACAACGGCGTTTCCGGCGAAGGTCGAGCCGTGCTCGCCGGGCTCGAAGACGTCGCCGTACTCCTCCCTCCCCACCACTACCCCTATGGGCAGCCCGCCCCCCAGCGCCTTGCCGGCCGTGAATAGGTCCGGCTCTACGCCGTATTTCTGGAAGGCCCACACGGCGCCCGTCCTGCCGAAGCCGGTCTGCACCTCGTCGAATATGAGGACTGCCCCGCTTCTGTCGGCGGCCTCCCTCAGCGCCTTTAAGAAGTCGCGCGTGGCCGGGTTGACCCCTCCCTCCCCCTGTATAGGCTCAACTATTACGCAACACGCGTCCTCGCCCACTATCTTCTCCACCTCGCTGGCGACGTTGAATTTGCCGAAGCGGACGTGGGGGTAGAGGGGCTCGAAGGCCTTGCGGTAGGCCTCGTTCCAGGTGACTGAGAGGGAGCCGAGGGTCCTCCCGTGGAAGCTGTTGGTGAAGGCGACCGCGGTGGGCCGCCTAGTCAGCTTCTTGGCTATCTTGAGCGCCGTCTCAACGGCCTCCGCGCCGGTGTTCTGGAGGAACACCACGCCGAATTTAGAGGGGAGGAGCTTGGAGAAGGCCTCTATGAAGCGCTCCCGCGCCGGCGTGGCGAAGTTCAAGGGCACGGCCCAAGCCTCCTCGACCTGCCTCTTGACGGCCTCAACTATATAGGGGTTTGCGTGGCCTAGGAACATAACGCCGTGGTTAGTGTTGCAGTCGATGTAGCGCTTGCCTTGGTCGTCCCACAGGTACTGCATACGGCCCCTAATTATGCGGACGCCGTAATCCCTATAGTACTTGGCTATGCGGGCCATGGACTATTTAACCTATTTATTAGTGTAGGTCCCACAACACCTTGTGGAACTCGGCTATGTGGTCCCTAAAGCTGCTGAAGTATCTGGCCCGTAGTAGCTCCCCCTCGCTTATTTCGTAGACGCCTCTATCCTCCTCGAAGAGCTTGAGCCTAAGCCTCACGTCGCCCAGCGGCGACACCACCATGGACCCGCCCCAGAAGTACTCCTCTTCCTGTGAGCCCACGGTGTTCACGAAGACCGTCCAGACGGCGTTCATGAGGGAGTGGGCCTTGAGCAAGGCCTCCCAATTGTCCTTTATAGCTAGGTCTTTGCTGAGCCTCCTCATGGGCGAGGCGGCCGGCACAATGATCAAGTCGGCGCCCATTAGGGCCAAGGCCTCGGCGGGCTCGGGGTGCCAAGCGTCCTCGCATATCATGACCCCGAAGCTCCACCCCCTATAGCTAAAGACCTTTAGGTCGCGCGCTGGGTCGCCCCTCTGGAAATAGCGGCGTTCCTCGAAGAGGCCGTAGGTGGGTAGATAGAACTTGTAGACGTAGTCGACGGAGCCGTCTATAATTACGGCGGCCGAATTCCTTATGACCCCCCTCCTCACCTCCCTCAGCGTGCCCGCCACCACGCACCTCTTGCCCGAGGCCTCGGCCAGCCTCTCCACGGCCTTTTGGCTCTCCCTATACAGCTCGTAGACTAAGTCCCTCAAGACGTAGCCCGTGAGGGAGAGCTCGGGGAAGACTACGCAGTCGGCCGAGCTCGTCTCAACGACCTCTACGTGCTTCTCTAGGTTACGCGGTATATCGCCTAGATACGGCCTAATTTGGGCCAGCTCTATCCTCATAGCTTGACGTTCCAATAACGGCGCGGGTAGCGCCAGTCTGAGCCGATGGCCCTCCCGCTCAGCCTAAAGATCTCCGGCGGCAGCCTCTTGTGTTGATTGCGGCGCACCATGGAGTCTATCCTATCCACTACGGATCTATCCACGCCCAGCATGGCGGCGACCTCCTCAGGGCTCCTCATCTCCTCGTACCTCAGATAGAGGATTGAGTCGATGGTCTCGTAGTCCACGCCTATTTCGCCCTCAGCGGTTTGGCCGGCCCAGAGGGCAGGGGACGGGGGCTTTTGGATGATCTCCTCGGGGACCCCTAAGCACCTCCCCAACTGCCTCACCTGGGTCTTGTAGAGGTCCCCTATGGGCAATATGTCGACGCCGCCGTCTCCGTATTTGGTGAAGTAGCCGAGCAGGAGCTCGCTCTTATCGCCGGTCCCCACCACTAAGTAGCCCAGCTTTTGGGCGTAGGCGTATAGGAGGACCATCCTAACCCTCGCCTTTATGTTGCCGACGACGACCTTGTCGTCTGTGCCCGCGGCCTTGGCCAAGGCGTCGACATATTCGTCTATTGGTATTATCGCGTATTTCCCCTCCCCTCCCGCCAGCTTAACTATTTTCATGGCGTCCTCCACGTCGCGTTGGGGCGTCGAGGAGGAGGGCATGAGCAAGAAGAAGAAGTTGGGAGTGGCCTTGGCTAGGAGGAGCCCCACGACTGAGGAGTCCACGCCGCCGCTCAGCCCGACGACGCCCCCCCTCGCGCCGCTCTCCTCAAAATAATCCCTCAGCCTCTTGACTAAATAGCCGACGACGGCGTCGCAATCTATGGAGAGCGCACTTCTTACGTACTCAAGCACTAAGAAAAGGCGGAGTCTAGTTAAAAAATTAGAAGGTTAGGCTACTCCCCTCTCCCCAGTCCTTATCCTAATGGCGTCTATCAGCGGCAACACGAAGATGCGGCCGTCGCCCACGTGGCCGGTCTTGGCCTTAGACGTTATGATGTCTATGACCTTTTGCGCCGCCTCGGCCGGGACCACAACCTCAACTACTACGCGCGGTATCAAGACCTCGTAGCTCCTCCCCCTTATATCCACCACTCCGCCCTCTCCGCCCATGCCGCTCGCCTCTATCGCTGTGGCCCCCGTAAAGCCGGCCGCCACCAGCGCCTGCAGCACGTCCGACAGCTTCTCCCTCCTAATAATTGCTCTGATCAACACGAGCGGGGTCATCTCAATACCCCGTGGTCTACCGCGTCTAGGCCGACTATTTCCTCTTCTCTACTAGCCCTAAATCCTAATGCGACCAACAACTTAAACATGGCATAGGTGGTGGCGACTACGAAGCCCAGCGCTATGGCCATGCCCATCCACTGGACCAAGACCCAGCCTAGGGATCCGCCGTATATCAAGCCGGCCATTCCGCAGACATTAGGATCAGCCAATATCGGCACTAACATGCTGCCCATAATGCCGTTGAAGCCATGCGCCGGCAGGCCCCCGACGGGGTCGTCTATCGTGTACCAACGCTCGACGAGCTTAGTGCCGTAATAGGTGACTAGTCCCGCCGCCACTCCCACTAGGTAGCTGAACGGGATATCTATGAAGCCGGCGAGCGGGGTTATCGCCACCAAGCCGCCTAAGGTTCCGCCTATGGTGGCCACGGCGTCCCACGTCCTCTTCTCGAAGTAGGCCGCGAGCATGGACACGAAGCCCGCTAAGGCGCCAGCAATCGCTGTGTTTGTCACTGCGTATTCTGTCTGGACGTCCATGGAAAGAGTAGAGCCGCCGTTGAAGCCGAACCACCCGAAGAACAACAAGACGGTTCCTATTATGGCCAATTGCAGATCCACGTTTTTGGCCTCGACGGCCTCCTTATAGGCGACCTCGCTCTCGTACCTATCGGCCAGCCTCCTCAACGTGGGCCCGAGAGCCAAGACGGCCATAGCCCCCGCCAAGCCGGCGTAGGCGTGGACCACGGTACCCCCAGCGAAGTCCCTGAGGCCTAGGCCAGGCGCGAGGCCCGTGAGAGAGCCGAGGTTGTACAAGAAGCCGTCGCCCCATATCCAAGAGGCGACGAGGGGCCATTGAATGGCCGAGAAGAAGATCGAGAATATCACCCAGCCGCCGAATTTAAGGCGCTCTGGCGCCCCCGCGTATATTAACGCTAGGGTGACGGCGCCGAATACGCCGAGGAAGAAGGCGTAGAGGAACTCTGGGACCCCGACGTCTTGGCCGGTGGGGAGATAGCCATTGACTATTATACGGCTAAAGTAGAGGGGAAATACGGCGAACCAGATAGGCAGAAATATCATCACAGCCAAGAGCCCCTTCATGAGGCCGTTGATTAAGTTCTTGCGCCTTATAAGCCCCGCCTCCAACATGCCTATAGCCGGTATCATCAGGAATACCAACACGCCGCCGATTGTGGTCCAGATCGACGCCTCGACATCTACTTGCATACGCTCCGTGTGTGTGGTATATTTAAGCTTTTACGGGAAGAAATACTATGGATTCAGCAAAGATTCATATAATATCTCATATGTCCTGGAAAGCTATAGATATAATCCAACAGAATCCCGATATTCCTCGAATAATATATCTATTTATAAAATATATTAGAATGAGTCCAAAGAAACCTCATTATTTGATGCAGAATATATGTATATCGATTTATTAGGAATTATTTTCCAATTTTCTCGCCCTTTGAGCGGCTCCGACGCCGCCGCGACGCTTGTATTATCGATGCTTATTACAGGCGTGAAGTGGGGCTCCTCAACCTCTCTATACGTCACTAAATAGGCCGCGCTTCCGTCGAGGCTGGCTATTACAAAATTCATCATCGGCTCGTCCTTCACAGTATATTGTGCAGCTAGCCGCGCGACCTCTTTCAACGCCTTTAGATCTCCCCCTAAGTCGACGAAGGCCTTGAGAATGAGCTCGGTGTCTGTGGAGCCGCCTGTCTTAGTCTCTACGCCCAACTGCCTTAAGGCCTTAGCAAACTCCCCCCTGTCCAAGGTGCCGTTGTGGGCGATGGCGTAGCCGCCGTAGACTATGGGGTGCGTGTTCTCAAGCGATATGGAGCCCACTGAGGCTAGGCGCGAATGTAAAATATATAGTATATACCCATCCGGCGGTGCTATATATGATTCCCAGATCGGGCGCGTGGACTTATATAGACCGTATCCGCCGGGCTTTGCGAAGAGGACGCCCCAGCCCGAGCCGTGGCTCCAGCCAATAGTCCTATCCTTCCTAGAGATCTCTACGAAGTCTAAGAGAAGTTGGTCTGGGGGCCTTCCCCCCAGATATAGAAAAAATCTGCACATTAAGCGGTGTCTAGGTAGCGGTCGTACTCCCACTTGGTGATGGAATTCCAGGTAGACTCCCAGCTACCGACGGTTGCGGAATACTCGCTCCACTCCTGCTCCTTTAGGCCCAAATACGCCTTGACGAGGCTAGGCGGCAGGGTCTTGGCCACGAGCCCTTGCGACGCCGCCTTGACGGCCTCGCCTAAGTGCTTAGGCGTCTCGGCGACGCCCGACAGCTCGTAGGCGACCTCCTCGACGGGCTTCGGCGGCTCCAGCTTCCTCTCAAGGCCGTCCAGCGCCGATATTATTATGGCGGCGAATCCGAGGTATGGGTTGAGCGAGGGGTCCGGATGGCGGTATTCGAACCTATTGATCTTGTCGGCGTAGTTGGGTACCCTGACCATGGCCGAGCGGTTGCCGATGCCCCACACGACGCGGGTCGGCGCCTCGTAGTGCGGGACCAAGCGCTTATAGCTGTTCACTAGGGGCGCCACGAAGACGCTGTTCTCTATGGCGTGCTCCAACACGCCGGCGACGGCCGACTTTAGCTCGGGCGTCGGCTCCTTGTAGGAGGCGAAGAGGTTTACGCCGTCTTTCCAGAAGCTGACGTGGGTGTGCATGCCGGAGCCGTTTACGCCCCAGAAGGGCTTCGGCATAAACGTGGCCGTGAGGCCGTGCTTCTGCGCTATAGCCTTGGCCATTATCTTGTAGACGAGTATCTGGTCGGCGACTTGTACGGGGTCCGCAGCAGGTATGTTTATCTCGAATTGGCTCGGCGCGACTTCGTGGTGGGTCTTAGTGAGGCCTATACCTGAGAGGTAGAAGTGCTCCAGTATCTCCTCGATAACTGGGAACGTCTCCTTGAGGGGATAGCCCTCGAAGTAGGCGCCCGAGTCGACCAAAGACGGCGGGTTGCCCCTGACTATGAAGAACTCTATCTCGCTACCCATCTTCACCTCATAGCCCCTGGACTTGGCGTACTCGACGACGCCCTTAAGCGCGTTGCGCGGGTCCATTGGGTGCGGCTTGTTGCCGTCTAGGGTGCTGGTGAACGCCAGCGCGGTCTTCCCCTCGTTCCAAGTCTCTATATATACCGCGTTGGGGTCGACCTCGGCGACGAAGTCGCTCCTGTTGACGGTGGTATAGGCGGGTATGGAGGAGCCGTCGTAGGCTATACCGTCTATAAACGCGTCGCGCGCCATGTCAATTGGCAATACTTCTAGTTTTGGTCTGCCGTATATGTCAACTATTATGAATTTGACGTATTTAACGCCTGCGCTTTTCAGTAGCCTCCAAGTGGTTAGTCCTTCCGGCATACTCGCCTAACGTGGTGGGTATATAAACTTTTCTTGTAATGTATACGATAATACGCCGTATATATAGGTCTATGGGATCAGGGCTCTGCGAAGAATTTCTGGAAAAATATGCCTATGGAGAGGAGGAGCTATGTACCTGCGACGGGGACCCCAAGACGCCTGGCCGCTTTCCCGTCCAACGACCTCAAGAGGTCGCGGTTGCCGACCATGTGATAGTAGTTGGTTATCCCGCCGGCGCCCATTGCCAACATGAGCTCCTTAGTGAGAGACGTAATTATATTCTCGTAGCGCTTCCTCCTGCCGGGGTAGTCCTGCGGGAAGCGCCGGGCGGAGAGCTCGAATACCTCCAACGGCTCGACCAAGTCGGCGCCCAGCGCGGCGAGCTTGTAGACGTCCGCGCCGCTGTTTAAGCGGCCCACGGCTATTATGGCCATCTTCTCCCTAACGCCCAACTCCCTAGCCCTTTGGTCTAGGGCTGAGACGGCCTCCTCGAGCCAAGCGTCGCCGCCCAGCCTCTCGTCCAAGACCACGACCCCCTCCCTAGGCTCTATCTTCAACGAGGGGGGAAGCCTAACGGGCTTGTGGGCTGGGAGGCAGTAGGCCTCCTCGGGGCACCCCGCGCCGTCGACTAGGGCGCCCATGCCGTAGCCCGCCATGACGGCCGCCCTCTCCAGTGCGGGGACCACCACTGGCGTGTCCAGCTCCACGGGCCCCAACGGCACCCTCACGTCCACCTCCTCCCTATATGGGTCCACGGCCGGGTGGGTGACTTGGGCCGCCTCTATCCTCAATAGGTCGAGGGGTCTGCGGGCCGGGTAGGTATAGCCGGGCACGATGCCGCCCATGCCGATTATGGGCGCCCTCCCCTCCTCATATATCTCCCTAGGTATTACTGGAGCGTAGTCTTGATAAAACGCTATTTCGCCCTCCTCGGCGAGCTCCACGCCTACGGCCTCGGCCACGTCGGGGTCCGCGAAGTGAAGCGCGAGGAGGTCGCGGCGGCCCGCCAGCTCCCTTATGTCGTCCATGCCCAACGCATATAATATGGCCTTGAGGCCTCTGGCCAAGGCCCGTAGGTAGGCCCTGAGCTTTTGGGAGGCCCAGCCTATATCCACGTCGGGCCTCGCGCCTATCATGTTGGTGAGCGAGGTGGGGCAGCCGCCGGTGTGGCAGGAGTGGCACATAATACAGCCGAATGACAAGAGGGCGGCCGTGCCTATGTTGGCCATGTCGGCCCCCAGCGCTATTAGCTTGGCTATGTCCGACGCGCTGTAGAGCATCCCGCCCCCTATGACCAAGAACTTGTCCCTAGCGCCGTTTTCCCTAAGCCACCTATCGACTACTGGTATTGCGTAGTCTATGGGTATCCCTAAGTGGTTGCGTACAGATAAGGGCGTGGCGCCCGTGCCCGCGCCTGCGCCGTCTATTATTATGCCCTCGGCCGTGGAGCGCGCCACGCCGACGGCGACGAAGTGTATCTTATTTACGGCGGCCACCTTCACCAAGACGGGCTTCCCCGTCAAGTCCCTAAGCGCCTTCACCCTCTGCGCCAAGTCCTCTATGGAGTATATGTCGTGGTGGGGCGCGGGGGAGAGGGCCTCGCTGCCCTCCGGTATCTTCCTCAGCTCCGCTATAATCTTCGTCACCTTTCTGCCGGGCAGATGCCCCCCTATGCCGGGCTTAGCCCCCTGCCCTATCTTTATATTAACGGCGAGGCCCGCGCGGAGGAGGGCCAAGTCCATGCCGAAGCGCGCCGAGGCCCACTGCACCACGATGTTTCTGTACTTGGCCACCTCTGGGTGTAGCCCGCCCTCGCCTATCCCCGCCACTACTCCCTCCTCGGTCACCGCCTTGGCGACGGCTATATTGGGGTTTCCGCTCAAGGCGCCGAAGGACATATCGCCGACGTAGATAGGCGCCGTGAGCTTAGTGCCGAAGAAGTCTACGCCCACATCCACGTCGAGCTTGTCTGCGACTTGGAGGAGGGAGTTGACCTCCGCGGGCTTTACGTCCTTAAAAACGAGGCGGTCGAGGAGGCGGCCGACCTTAGAGGGCGCGGGCTCGAGCGCGTAGGGCGGGAGGCCCGTCGTGGCGGCGTGGCGCACGTAGTCTATCCTCTCCTTGCTCCAGAACTCCGGGATTCTATGTATCGCCAGCGGCAGATATATATTAACGCCGCGCACTAAAGAGTCGAAGAAAAGGCTATATAAGACTTTCCCCCGCTATTCGGCTAATCCAGTTGAAGATATTATCGTAAATATTTCTTTGTTTATATTTATTTTGATATTAAATAACGAGGAGAAGCGGGCTATATAGGGCGAAAGCGCCTCTATCTCGCCCTCGGCCAACTCCCTAACCTCTACCCTAAGCCCCTTCTGCGCCCCATCCATCCTAGCCCTATACTCCTCCTCGCTGATTAAGCCGTCGAGGAACAGGGATTTTAGGTAACGCTCGCTCTTCGCGGCCTCGGGGGCGCCTATGTGGCCCTTGGGCACCTCGCCGCGGATGTAGATGCGCCCTCCGACCATGCCCACCGCTATCCTATCGCCGAGCTCTTCGTCGTTCGTCGCCCTGAGGACGACAACCGTGCCCCCGCCCATATACTCGCCTAAATACCGGCCGGCCGAGCCCCCTATAACCAACACTCCGCCGCGGTGCTGGATGGCGGCCCTAGTCCCGGCGTCGCCGTAGACGTAGATCTCGCCGCCCCTCTTCGCTTGGCCTAAGGCGTCTCCGGCGTTGCCGTATATGGCCGCGACCCCGCCGTTCATGGCGTCGCCGAAGTCGTCTGGACGTCGCCGTAGGCGAAGAAGGCGCCGCCCGACATGACGTTGGCCGAGGCGTTGCCGACGACGCCCCAAGCCCTAATAGTGCCGAACTCCATGCCGTTGCCTAAATAGCGGTGGCCCCTTACGTTAACTACGTCGACTTCGCCGTACTCGGCCAAAAGCCGCCGTACCTCCCCCGCGAGCTTTACGGGGTCGTAGAGGCTTGCGTCCACAGCGTTGGGGGGAGGCTGCGGGAGGTCGGGGTAGACGTACCTCCGCCTAAACTTGCCCCTGACCTCGCCGCGCTCGACGACGACGTATTCTCCTCCCCTCAAGGCCCAGACCTTGGCCTCGGGGGCTATGGTCTTTATGGCCCCGGCCTCGGACGCGGCCACGACCAAGTCGCCCGTTAGGCCGAGGTATAGGGGCCTGAAGTGTTGGGGGTCCACGAATGCGCCGAATATGGGCTCAGGTCCTCCTATCATGAAGGCGACGGCGTAGGGCCCGTCGAGCCTGGCCCAGCGGTACCTCCTGCCGTGCATGAGCTCCTCCACGGCCTCATCTACGCCGATCTCTCTCGCGAGCTCGTTTAAGAGATAGGCTATGGCCTCGCTGTCGTTGCCGGTGAACTTAGCGCCGGTCCTATACCTTATGAAGTTGATATTTGCGCCGTAGCTGCTCAAGTCGCCGTTGTGGACTATGGCGACGTCGCCCGCCGTGAAGGGGTGGGAATAATAGGGCATCCTCCCGGGGCTGTTGGTGGGGTAGCGCGTGTGGCCCAGCCAAACTCTGCTGCGGAGCTTATCTACGCCGTATTTCGCGGTTAAGTCGTCGGGCCAGCCGACCACCTTATAAACATCTATCCACTTGCTCTTGACATAAACAAAGCCGTCTACGTGCGCCTCCCCGTCGAGCTCTGCGTCGTAGACGCCGCCGGGGAGCTCTATATATTTGCCAATAGGCTTAAAGGAGAAGGCCTTTATACGTACGCGCTCGCCGGGCCTATATAGGGCTACGCCGGCGCCGTGCGGCGTCCCCCGCTCCCTCATGGCCCTGAGCGCGTCTAAGACGAGGGAGCCGGGCACGTCGAAGCTCAAGGAATAAATACCAATTATGCCGCACATGCGCCTTTCGACATATGCTATATAAAAATCTTCCGCTATATATAGTTGTCTTCCCCCTCGCTTTTATTAAAGATTTTTAATTTGGAGGAGCGCCGGGGGCGATGAATCCTAAGTGGAGGGGCTATTATAAGGCGTTGGCGCTCTACCTACTCTCCTCGCGGCCTCTAAGCGGCTACGAGATAATAAGGACTATTGAGGGCGTATTTAGGGGCAAGGTAAGGCCCTCGCCCGGCACCATATATCCATTGCTCCGATATCTAGAGGAGGAGGGCTATATCGAGGCGAGCGAGCAATTCGTAGGCAAGAGGAGGAAGCGCATCTATAGAATAACGGAGAAGGGCAAGGCGTTGCTTCAACAATACATGTCTGACGCCGCCTTTATTAATATAGTTCAATATCTAGGGCAAGGGATCGGCGATCAGGTAGATATCTTGGACTCGATGATCGAGGAGATATCCTTCTTGGCTGAGATATTCGACGAACTCGATAACACGTCCGCCGAAAAGCTGAAGCGTTTATATGCGGCGCTGGAGGAATTCAGGCGGCGCGTGGCGCGCCGATTAGGAAAAACTTAAATATACATGATATATCGGTCCTCATGAGGACCTATGCCCTATTACTCCTGCTTACGGCCCTAGCCGCCGCGCAAGCCATCATACCTACTACTCAACCAACGGCGGCTCAGACCCCCTACATAGCGGTGAACGTGGTCCAGAGCCCGCCCATAGCATATCCCGGCTCCATAGTACAACTAAATATAGTAATCACGTCAACGTCGGCCGTAGGCCCCCTTAACGTAGAGATATCTTCGCCGTCCCTCGACGTATTGGCCGGCGGACTTTATAAATTGCCCGGCCTAGCGCCCGGCACCCCCGTCACTCTAACGGCCGTGGTCGAGGTGCCGTGGGGCACAAGCGCGGGCACATATGAGGTAGATGTAGGCCTAGTAAACGCAATAACCGGCTTCCAGATCGAGGAGCAGAGCTACTCAGTCAAGGTATACCCCATAGACTACGGCTC
>JZWT01000200.1 GCA_000960885.1 Thermoproteus sp. AZ2
TGCATCACAGGCGATATGAGGGTCGTCACGAAGGAGGGCATACTCAATATCGCCGAAGTATATAGGAGGGCGAGGGAGAGGGGCGAGGTGATGCTCGTCACGGAGGGCGTGGAGAAAGACGGGACCCCAGAGGATTTGCGGTAGAGGTGGTGGTGCCGCACGTCGTGTTGCTCGCGAGCGGCAAAACGAACATCGTGTATGAGACCGTCAAGGCCGCCGTGATAAAGGTGGGCACAAAGGACGTCTATAGGGTGACGACAAAGGAGGGCTTCGAGATAAAGGCCACGCCGGACCATAAACTGCTGACCGTGAAGGGCAGTAGGGACCGCCCCACGGGTTTTGAGTGGAAGCGCGTGGACCAGCTCAAGCCGGGCGACTTGCTCGTGATAGCCCCCGTCGAGGCCGACTTCGGCGAGGACACGATGCCGCTCAGTGTGGCGTATCTGCTGGGCAGGGTCGTTGGGGATGGCTCCGTGGTCGTAGACGCATACTACAGGCCGCACATCTACGTCTACTTTGGCAAAGACGAGGTCGACGAGGCCATGGCCCTCGTCGATATGTTGAAGGCGGACTTCGGCGAGTTTGGATACACGATTAGAAATATGAGGACCGAGGTCGCGTTGGAGATTCACGGCGCCTTCGCGCGCACTGTGGCCTCAATGGTCCCCGAGCTCATCCACGCGAAGCAGTGCGTCAGGCGCGTCCCCGAGGTCATATTCCGCAGTAAGCCGCAGATAGTCAAGGCGTTTCTCCGCGGGCTGTTCGACGCAGACGGCACGGTGGATAGGGATAGCGCCATAAGGCTGGCGTCGTGCTCGCTCGGCTTGTTGAAGGACGTACAGCAGCTCCTGCTCGCATTGGGCATATACTCCGTGATCTATCAGAGGAGGAGGGGCAGGAGCGAGTTCAGATATGTCACAAAGGACGGCGTCGAGAAGGTCTACCACGGCAAAGATACCTACTACGAGCTCATTATAAAGAACGAGAGCAGGTGCAAGTTCGCGAGGGATGTGGGCCTCGCCGCTAAGAAGTTGGCCAAGATCAGCGTCAAGAAGTGTAAGCGGGAAAAGCCGTTCGCAACCGTCGCCTCGGTGGAGCACATAGGGAAGGACGTCGTGTACGACTTCGGCGTACCTGAGCACCACAGATATATAGCCCAAGGAATTGTAAGCCACAAT
>JZWT01000201.1 GCA_000960885.1 Thermoproteus sp. AZ2
GCGGCTATGCGGCTTGTTGCTCCAAGACCCAGACTGGCGTGTTTAAGAGCGCCACATAGCCGCCGAAGGCTTGCACAAGCGTCTTGCTCTCCTCCACGCCCTTGGGCACGACCTCCACCTTCACCCCCTTGGAGTCGGCCCTCATGATTATGTCGAGCACAGAGTCCTCGCCCAGCTCCTCCGCCACCACCACCAGCTCCGCCACGCCCATCTCCATGGCCCTCAAGACGTTCTCCTTGCCGTACACCATATACTCGCTCTTCTTAACGGCGTAGTACATCACTCTGTCCATGACCTCCTTTGCCCTGACGTACTCGCTCTCCTTCAACTGCTCCTCGGCGTTTCTAATGGCCTCCGTGACGCCGTACTCGTTGGCGCAACAGGCCGAGACGACGGCCAACACCTTGTCCTTTAGGCGGTAGTCCAGCCCCCCTTGCTCTAGGAAGTCCTCCTTGGTGGGGCCCGGGCCCGCGATTATGAGCCCCTTGAGGCCGGGCATGGAGAGGTATACCCTATTGGCCTCCTCGGCCACCATCTTGTAGAAGACCTCGGCCAAGTGCTCCGTCTGCCTCTTATAGCGGTTGGCCGACTGGCCGCCTGCGGCGTGTTTCCCCGGCACAAAGAATTGAACTGTCTTAATCACCTCCCACTGCCCCCCTCTTAAGACGGCCAAGACGGCCTCGCCGCGCTCGACGACGATTATGCCGTAGGCGACGCTTGATTTTATCTGGTCCTCGAGTATCTCTGTGTGGAACGCGGTGTCGCAGATGTACTTAAACGTGTAGATGGGCTGGGGCGGCACCACCACGTAGTAGACCCACTCGTAGTTGCCGGGGTTTATCATGTGGAAGCCCGCGAAGACCGCCATGCCGTTCTCCGGCGCCTTGGGCTCCCCCTTTAAGTTATTGGTTATGCGCTCCAAGGCGTCTTGGACGTGGGTCCTAGTGGTCTTATCCTTGATGTTGGAGGCCGTAGACCACTCGCTCCTCAGCAACGTCAACACGTCCGGCATAGGCCTCTCGCTGTTGATGTACAACGTGATGAGCGTGGTGGCGTAGCCCCTGAACTTCTTAAGTAAGTTTATGAAAGCCCTCAGCTCAACCGGAGTCTTGGCGTAATATACGCCGTTTGGGGGCCTCGCGAAAGACACGCGCCAACACTCGACACATATAT
>JZWT01000202.1 GCA_000960885.1 Thermoproteus sp. AZ2
TACCGGGCATTTGGGGTCTGGGCAACGGAGCTCCACCTCGCCCACCATAGCCCCCGCCTCTAGGACCCACTCTGCCCCCACCGCGCCTATACAAGGCAACCTATAGACGTATTGGCCGTCTGCGGAGACGCCGTTAGATCTATAACAAGTGAGGACTACTTTAGCGACGCCGTGTCGGCGGGCCGCGTTGAGGGCCATGGCGAGCTCTAAATCGTCCGCCCCGGGCGCGGCCAAAGCGCCGGTGGGGCACGCAGATATGCAGAGCCCGCACTCCGTGCATTTGATGGGTCTATGGAGACAGAAAACGCCTGAGACTGAGACTGCCTTTGCGGAGCAAGCTTCTACGCATTGGCTACAGCCGAAGCGCGCCAGACAGAGACCCTGCGAGACGACTTGTATTTAACGAACTCCTCGAAGTCCGGAGCCTATAGGGGTAGATAAAAAGAGGGGAGAGGAAGTCGTATAGGATAAACCGAAAAAAAGGATTTGCCGGGATCATTGCCCTTTGCCGGTGGGGTCTCCCACGCCCCCTCCGCAGTGGCCTCCCGCGGGCTTTACGCCCTTCAGCTTAGCGGCTATCTTGACACGTCGGCCGCGCCCGTCCTGACGGCGAACTCCTCCTTAGTCATAGAGGACCATCGATACTCGCGGCCTGCCACGTCCACGGGGGGCCCAGCACTAAGAGGCTGGGCGGGTCTGAACTCCGGACCCATCGGCACGGCGCCGTGCCTCTCTATATTATGCTGTTGGGATCATCCATATCGCCGAATATCCTGGCGGGGCCGCTCTGACGTACGGCGGCACCCTCTCGTATTTAAGTAGAGGTTCGTCGTAGACAATGGCTAAGACGCATTTCTTGCTCACGCCCTCGACGGGGTCGAAGATTATGTTGACATAGTCTATTTAACAATAAAAACATAGTTAAAAGTGAGATAATGTGTAGATCTATATAAATTATATAATAAATAAATACAGTTTAATTAAATTTATTAAAAATCAGCATCACTGATGAACGTTCAATAAGATTTATATCGGTGGGCCCGCTGGGCGGCATGTCTAAGTTCCTCAGGGAGTCATCCGGCCTAGTAAGGGAAATAGGTCCCTGGGCCGCGCTCCTCATGAACACCGCCTATATCACCTTCCAATCCGGGTAC
>JZWT01000203.1 GCA_000960885.1 Thermoproteus sp. AZ2
ATGTAGTACAAAAGCACTGAGGCCCCGCCGGGGGCCCTCAAGGTGTACACGACGTCGAAGACCTTCAGAGTCAGAATAGATAGCATGACGAAGGAGACTATGTGCGCGGGCCTCAAGAGGGGGAGGTATATCTTGGCGAAGCGCGTGAAGAGCGGCGCTCCATCTATCTGCGCCGCCTCTATCACCGATTTGGGTATCATGGAGATGCCAGCCATATATATTATCGTCGCGAGGGGTGTGCTGGACCAAATAGTTATGAGGATCATCATGGCGAGGCCTGGCCAATAAAGGCCGAAGACGTTTAACTTATTGTCGAAAAAACACGGCGTTTATGAAGCCTGTGTTGCTCGCGAAGAGCATATAGCCGTACATAAAGGCGGCGACCGTGGGAGGTATCGCCAACGCCGCGAACACCAACGTCCTATAAGTCTTAGACCCCTTGGCCTCCTCGTTGGTGAACAACAAGGGCGAAGAGCATGCCTAAGGCCATAGAGGCCGGCACGTTTATCGCCAGCCATATTAAATTCGTCTCGAAGGCCGTGTAGAACAAGGGGTCGCGCAGAAGCAGTTGATAGTTCTCTACGCCGACGAATTGGAACGACGTCGGCGACCAGTTGGTGAAGCTGGTCGCCACGTCTAAGGCGAGCGGGTAAATTATGAAAAGCGAGAGGAGGAAGAGGCCCGGGAGGGAAAAACTAGGAAGTATTTAGCCCTCATCCGGTCTGCCAGCTGGGCAGAGGAATGCCGGCTTGGGCCAATATAGAGGTCACGTTGTACATGGGCCCCGTATACGTGGTCGGCCCAGTATAGGTTACGCCCTGGCATAAGGGGTATGTGGCGTCCCAATTAGTCTGGTTGTATATTAAGTTGGCCTCCTGCTCCATCTGGGCTAGGTAGGTCAGCCAATTCATGGGGTCGGACAACATCTTAGCCAAAGTCGGCCAGAACACCTGCGTCTCGAATTGAGACGGCATGTTGTCGGCTATATCCGGCACTAGGTTGTTGCTGAACTGCACAAGCCAAGACTCAAACGGCTTTACTGGCCGGCGGAACCGATATAGTGCCGTTTAAGGCCGCCTCCATAGCGGCCCTATTAGGCGAGGCGGCTCTCCAGCCCCGACTCGAGCACCGCCTCTTGGAATTGGACTGA
>JZWT01000204.1 GCA_000960885.1 Thermoproteus sp. AZ2
CAACTCGCCGGCCTCCGCTCGCTTAGGGTGTTGGTGACTATAGAGAGCGGCGACCCGAAGCTCAACGCAGGCGCCGCCGACTTCTTAAGCAAGGCGCTTAAGGGCCCGCTGGAGCTGGAGGCCGGCGATGCCAGCATAACTATATCGTTCGGCTGGAGCCTCGCGGCTAGGATAGCCGAGTTGCTTAAGGCGTCCGGCGACTCGGTCATGGACTTCGAGGTCGACGAAGGAGGCGCCGTGATAGTCACTAGGCGCGGCTACGTCATAACGATAAAGGTCGAGGCAAAGAACAACGGCTATGTGAGCGAGGTCTTGGGCACTGTGGACGTGGAGAGAGCTCCCTTCGAGATAATAGACAGCTAGCTATTGCTTTTTGACGCGCCGGCCGTCTCCGACGACCCAATAATCGCCGTCGTCGCGTCTCTCCAGCTTAAATATGGGGACTTCGTGTTTAACGCGCTCCAGCGCCTGCCTAGCTACGGCAAAGGCGACGTCGCGGTTTATGCCGGCCACCATTACATATATCGTGTGGTCCCCGGGCCTTAAGGAGCCCACGCGGTGGTATATCCTCGCGTCGAGCACGCCGTCTATGCCCCTCGCCCACTGCTCTATCTCGGCTATTTTCTGAGACGCATAGGGCTCATACGCCTCGTATTGCAGCTCTTGGACCTCGGCGCCGCCTACCCTCCCCTTCACGAACCCCACGAATATGACGACGCCCCCTCCGCCCCTCGGCGCGGCCTTAGATATTATATCGGCAACTTCTTTATTCAAGTCCACACCTCCTCGCCGACGCCGCCCCCGCCCGAGACCGGCGGCATTATGGCGACCTCATCGCCGTCCTTGAACAAGTAGTTCTCGGTGGCCGTCTTGCCGTTGACTAAAAATATCGCGTCGTCCTTGTAGGCGAGCGCCTTCGGGTAGGTATTAAAAAACCAAGTCATCAAGTCGCCGAGGGTATAGCCCTCGGGGACCTCCAGCTCCTCTTGCACCTTTTGCGTTATGTCTCTGAGCGCCGAGAAGTACTTGACGCGGATCCTCACAGCGAAGAGTCGATGCGCGATAAAAAACTTCACGCCGATGCACGACCTCCCCCCGAGTCCTTTT
>JZWT01000205.1 GCA_000960885.1 Thermoproteus sp. AZ2
GACGCCGTGGTCCACGAGGACCCCGCCCACAGAGGCCCCGCCCAAATAATGCCCGCCACTAAGAACGCCATGTTCGCCGCGATTCTGTCGGCCAAGCCCACTCTGTTGGAGCCCGTGCTGAAGCTCGACATAAAGGTGCACCCCGACTACATAGGGGCCGTCACCTCCGTCTTGAACAAGCACAGGGGCAAGATACTCGACATGACGCAGGAGGAGTATATGGCCTTGGTGAGGGCCGAGCTACCCGTCATGGAGTCCTTCACCATAAGCGACGAGCTACGCGCCGCGGCCGCCGGCAAGATATTCTGGTCTATGCAGTTCTCGCGCTGGGCCCCCGTGCCCGAGGCCATACTGGCCGACTTAGTTAAGCAGATACGCAAGAGGAAGGGCTTGAAGGAGGAGATACCGAAGCCCACAGACTTCATCGAGGAGTATTAGCCGCGCGGACGCATACCCATCTCGGGCTCTCTACTTTCCTTACTGGCCCCTCGGCCAGCTCGCGCTAGTGGGGGCGGAACCCCTCAGGCGCCGCATGACTAGCGGTACAAACCCCCAGAAACCGACTTCGTCTTCAACGGCCCAGTCATATCCCTAGAGGACCTGCACGGCGACGCGCTTTGCGGCCCGCACGTACATCAATCGCCGTAAAACTACATAGCTACTCAATGCAACGATTTACCATGTTCTCTGCCACTATATCTTCTACGCGGCCCATAGCCCTGGCGTCGTCAGCGCTGGCGGCCTTTGCTCTGACCAGCAACATAATATAAATCAGCGCTACTATACACTACTGAAGTCTACGTCGGGCGCCGGGAGCGGCGTATGGAGCGCGGCCCTACAGCGGGAGGCGTCCCTTCTGGTCTTCTTCGGACGGCGTCTCTAATGGGCCTGTTTATGTTCTACTACGCCGCGGCGAAGTTCTGCGCTGTGTCCTATGTAGTGTACAACGTGGTTACCGGAAAATAGCCGGCGCCTTGGAGGGGGAGGGGAATTGTGTTTCTGGTGCCGCAGAGGAGGATGTCGACGGCCCGATATGTATAAGTTGT
>JZWT01000206.1 GCA_000960885.1 Thermoproteus sp. AZ2
AGACGGAGGTGCCTCAATCGCTTCTTGTTGTGCAGAGGATGAATCATGTGAAGGTTTCTCTTGATACTGTGCGGAACATCGCATATGTGTTTAGGCGTTGGGCGGGGATCGACAAGCCGGGGCGCGTCGACCTGGCCCCGTTGAGGGGGTGGTACGCGACGAGAGGTTGGCGGAATTTGAGAGGAGGGTAGGCGAGGCCTATCCCTTTAACCCGCTTTTGCTTGACGTCATGCTTAAGTTGGCAGATGAGTCTGTCGCAGAGCGTACCCGGGTCCAGTTAACCAGGGAGCTTCTCCGCACTTTGTCGCGGGCATATCTAAACGCCGGTGGAGAGCTTGTGACTTTTGCAGATCTACCAGAGCCTAGGGAGCTTTTAGTCGTCGGCGGCCTCCATGCAGATTATTGGAATACTCTCCTCTCGCTCTACGAGGAGGATGTCAAGAAGCTGGGAGATAGGGCGGCGGTGGCTGTGCTTAGGCAGATCTTGTTGGCCACATTTTTGGCGAAACTACTGCCTGTAGCTGCCTTGTACCCCACAGAGGACGACCTCATCTTAGGCGCGTACGACGGGAGGGGGGTTAGGCCGGCGGATGTGAGGGGGGTCTTGGCTAGGTTGGCTGATGTGGGGCTTCACGTGGCCCAGCTCGGCGATAGGTATGTGTATTGGTTTGTCGGCGACGAGGCCGATAAAATTCAAAAGGCTATGTCTAAGTTTTCGTCTGACGACGGCATGGAGGTAGTTGCTGCCGAGGTGGCGGGTCTAGTTAAGGAGAGGGCTGGCCCGTTCTCCGCCGTCTACATCTCCGGGCCTGGGGAGAAGGCGTTGGGGAAGGTCAGGATTATACCTAATAGAGATATGTGGCAGAAGGTCCTACAGGAAGTGGATAAGTCCGTCTTGGCGGTGGATCTCTTAGGTTTTGGCGTAGAGAAGAGGCGGAATAACTTGTTCCTCGTGAGGCCTGACGATGGGGCAGAGCTCCCCGCGGATGCGAGGGAGCTGTTGGCGAG
>JZWT01000207.1 GCA_000960885.1 Thermoproteus sp. AZ2
TGCCCCGGCCAGCCTAATGAGACCCATCTTTATCATGTCTTTATCAGAGAGACCTACCTCATTTTCCGCATGCGCCAACGATCCGCTGTCTATATAGCCACTTTTGCCTCCCCGCACCCTAAGCACAAGATATGTAAGAGCGTCCTTATCCTCCAACTTTAGTTTTTCGCATACAGGAAGGCGCTGAGGGTGAGAGAATTAGCAACATGTATAACCTCCTCTGGCCCCAGCTCTACAGCCCCCGCCGCACCGGATAGTGAGCAGTGAGGTACTCAAGCGCCGCCAAGTAATAGTAGACCCATGCTGTCGCGCCGTTCTTACTCCCAACGAGCCTTATCCTATTAGCCACCCTCCTGCTCACTTCCTCCACCGCCTGCCCCCACGCCGCGTCTAAGTCAAGCGGTCTCTCGCCATTGCGCCTACGCCACACGGAGACATAGCCGCCCAACACCGCAGCCTTCCCCCTGGCTACCACGTTTTCCTCAGACTCGGTTTCTATGGGGTAGGCGGCGATCATCGCCATGTTGTTCTGGCGCCACAACGCGTCCACGAGCGCAACCCAAGCCTCTGGCTTCTTAGCTACGTAATACACCACGAGGAGGCCGTCCTCCTTGAGGAACCTAAGCACGTTGGCAAAAGCCCTCGTCAACAGCTCAGCATAAGACGTCTTGATGCCCAGCCTTTCCCACCTGTCCTTAAACTCACTGACCTCCTTGGCCCCAAACGTTTGCCACTGCGTCGATATCTCTATGCCGAAATTCGTCGAAGAAGGCCTCGGCGAGGAACTTTGGCCTTAGAGAGGCGCCGTCGTTTTCGCTAAGGGCGCGCTTAATCCATACGTAGTAGAAATCGCTAAGTTCTGCATAGGCCACATCGTCCGCATACGGCGGATCCGTCACAACTACGTCAAACTTTTCCCCCTCCAGCGCGGAGAGCTCAGCCGCATCGCCCAACAATACCTTGATAGGCCCAGCGGACGAAAGCGCCTCTGACAGATATT
>JZWT01000021.1 GCA_000960885.1 Thermoproteus sp. AZ2
CACCTTTAACCGGCGCCGCTAGATCGAGCGCCCCACTGCCGCGACCGTAGCGCCCCCGCCCTCTGGCCGGCACCCGCTTCGGGTACGAGCCGGCCCGCGCAATTGCGCCGCCTGCTGGGCCCGGCGGCGCGTTAGCGCATCAGCTTTGGAATTTTCTGTAAAGCAGGGGCGCGGCGATCCCTATGGCTATGCCTAAGACGGCTAGGGCCAAGTCCCTGATAAGTAGGCTGGACCCCACGTCTTGGATAGACATGTCGTTTACGATGATCAAGGCGCCTATCAATATCGCAACGGCGCTTAACGCGTAGACGAGCGCCTTTAGGGCCATAGTGCGGGGGAAACCCTATAATTTATTTGTTTTTTCCTACGTGCTCCTCGGTCGCGGCGCCGGCGATGTGATCGTCAAGGCCATGGAGGGGGCGAAGGAGAAGATATTAGTCTCTTCGCCGTGGATAGGTGAGGAGTATGCAAGGCTCCTGCTGGGGAAGGCGCTTGAGGGGGTCAAGGTGTTCGTGGTGACGACGGACCTCCCGGACAACGAGGGCAAGGCCTTCCTATCCCCTGAGAAATATGGCGAAGAGGAGGAGAAGGCAGCCAGCTACGAGGTGACTAGGCTTAAATTCGCCGAGAGGCGCGCGAGGGCGTCCGCCGCTAGGGACACGGCCCTCCTCGCCGTCTTGGCGGCGCTCGCTCTAGCCGCCGCCCTATACCTTCACCTCTACGCCTCCATCGCCCTCCCCCTAGCCGCCGCCCTGGCCGCCTCAGCCGCCGCGGCCGCGGCCCTTAGGCTGAGGAGGGCGGGCTCCATAAGGCGCCAGCTGCTTGAGGCCGAGGCGGAGCTGGAGCGGTTGGCCAAGAGGCTGGCTATCGAGAGGGAGAAGATAAGGCGGAACTTGTCCGTGTTGGTGGTCCCCGCATCTAAGGCCTTCGTCCACGCTAAGCTCTACGTAGTCGACGGGAGGGCTTGGGCGGGCTCGGCCAACCTGACCAAGAGCGGGATGGAGCACAACTACGAGGTGTTGGTGGAGGTGGACGCAAAGGCGGCTGAGGCCAAGTTCCTCGAGCTGTGGAAGGAGCTGTCTACTCCTTAAGGCGTATGAAGACGCCGGGGTATTCGACCGACGACTTGCCGGCCGACACCAATATCACCTTGTGCCTCTCGGCAAGCTCCTGGAACAGCTTTTTGGTCTCGCCCGTCTCGGCCAGCTCGAAGTCGCTCAGCACTATCACCACGGCCCTCCTCCTGGCATTTGCCAAGACGTATTTTATGGCCTCGTCGGGTATAGTCCCGCCGCCGCCCCTCAAGCTCCTCTTAATCTTCTCTATGTCGCCGGGCCTCCTCAGCTCCAAGGGCTCGTAGGCCCGCGCATCCCAAGGTATTACTACTACCTTGGAGAGGCCGGCCTTTATGACCCCGTATATTTCCGACGCGAACCTCCTCAGCTTCTCGTCGTCTATTGAAGCTGATGTGTCTATGAGGACGTAGACCTCCGGCGCGTCGTTGCCTAGGCCTATCTTCGAGGGGTACCACTCGCTCTTACGCGAGGACCTAGACCACCTCTTCCTTATATCCCTAACGCTCTCCACGGCCTCCTCCAGCTCCAGCCTCAAGACCCTCCTCCAATCTATTGTGGGCTTGTCGAAGTCCCCAATAGGCCTTATGTGGCCGTGCGGCGATGTGCCGGCCTCCTTATAGGTCTGGAGCCTCCTCAAGCCCCTCTCCAGAGCCCTCCTGAGATCCCCCGCGTCTTTAGCCCTCCTAACCTCCTCAGACCCCTTATTTATCATGACGTAGTTCTGCGCCTGCCTCTCCCCCTCGGCCAGCTTGGAGGACTGCCTATAAAGCTTGAGGAGGTGGCGCCGGGAGAGCCCAGACAGCCTCGCGGCCAGCTCCTCGGCCGACATCTTGAGGGCCATGGCCCTCGAGACGCCCACGTGGCTCGCCCTCAGCATATCCCAAGGCACCTCGAAGCCCGCCGCCTCCAGCTTCTCGTTTATCACGACGTCGGCCGCCACGTTGAAGGCCATGGCCTCCTCGGCCTTCCCCATCTTCATTAGGTCCTTGGCCCTCTCTAAGTGGCCTAAGTAGGCGTGGAGGACCTCGTGCATTAGGATAGCCGCCCTATTCTCGGTCGTTAGGGAGTTTGAGAGGAAGCGGTCCCCGACCAATATCGTGTTGCCGGTGAACATGGCGTATGCGTTCTTGGGGACCTCCTTCGAGTAAGCTATTGGGAAGGACATGACCAAGTAATAATAAGTGGGGTCCCGCAACATGAGGTGGTCCTTAATCCTTTGAAACTCCTCTAAGAGCTCTTCGAGCTCCACAATAACCCAAATCCCCTTATTATTATTTCCAAAGCTTCGCGGCGGCCTTCCTCACCTTTAGGGGTAGCCTCGCGGCGAACTCCTCTAGGGCCTCCCGCCGCATCCCCACGCGCTCCTTAAACGTCCTAATGGCCGAGGAGAGTATATAGGCGTAGAACTCCCGCTCCTCATCGGCTAAATACTCCAGGAGGGATGTATCGATGGAGCCGCCCGCCAAATGCCGATCCACGAGCGCCTTGGCGTAGAGAGACGCCGCTATTAGCTTTTGCTCAATGTCGAAGCTCCTCCAGAGCTCCAGGGGCTTTTCGAAAAAACTCCTTGGGGACCCTCGATATGTAGAAGTTCAAGAACTTAGAGCCCGTGGACTTGCCCACGTTGCCGTAGACTATCTCGGCTATGGTGTCCTCGTTTTTGCCGTCGCCCAGCACGTGTAGTTGGAGGGCTAGGCGGGTCCAAGAGCGGGGCGTGGGGTAGGGCTCGAGGCCCTCGGGCTCCCTAGGGGGCTCGAAGAGGAAGGAGGGGCTCTCCCTAAGGAACTCGCAGACGGCCCTCTCCCAACGGGCCCCGTATTTCTCGTCCATATACTTACACCACTCCTCCACGGTGGGCGGCTCCACGTTGAACACGGTCAACCTATTGAGCAGAGGCGCGGGGAGGGGCTCGGCGTCTACGCTCATAGACGGCGGATTTCCGGCCAGGACTATTATGACGTCCGGCGATAGGCGCCAGCTCCAGCCCGCCTTGCCCTCCTGGACAAGGCTGTAGAAGAAGACGCGTTGGTCGGCCCTCTTCACGTTGGTTATCTCGTCTACGAACAAGAGCCCCCTACAGCGCGAGAGTATCCTCAGCCTAACGGGCGTCAAGAAGTCGATCACGTCGCCGGCCGCGAGGGGGCGGGGGATGGAGACGTCCTCGGGGAATATGTGGGGCGCGGCCACTCTGAGGTAGACGAAGTGGTCTCTACAGTCTTGGGCCAGCCCCTTGGCGGTCTCCTCGTCTATTAGGTCCAGGTCCACGAACGCCCGCCCCTCCTTCTTGGCCAGCCTCTTGGCGTACTCCTCGGTGACCTCGGTCTTGCCTATGCCGGGGCCTCCCAAGAGGAGGGCTCTGTTGAGAGTCTCAGGGGGTAGGTCTAGTATTTGAGTTATTCTCACGCATATGCCCGCCTACGGCATTATAAATCTTAAGAGTATAGGAGGCGGTAGAGGGCTAGGCACTCCTTCGGCTCCAGCCCCTCGCAGGCCCGCCCGGGCCTACAGAAGTCGGAGAGGCCGTGGATGAACTTCACAGCGTCTTCTACGTTTTTAAAGAACGCGGACGCGAAGAGCGTGCCGCCGTATGCGCGCTTTATGATAGTCGCGCCTAAGTCCTCTAATATTTTCGGCGCCGCCAATATCACGGGGCAGCCGCCCCTCAGCGAAATACCTATATCTATTCCGCCTTCACATATATAGAGGTCTATATCTTTGTTGTTTCCAATAAAGTATACGTAGGCGCAAGCGCCTCTTAAATCGGCATCTATATATTTCGGCTCCACGAACTTATATACGGCCTCAACAAGCGGCGGGGCCCTATGGCTTACGCACTCGAAGGCGGCTAGGAGGTTCTCGTGGCCCTTAGCCATAAACGCGGCGTTGCCGTAGCGGAGCCCCACCGAATTGCCGTGGGCCGATACATGCGTTATCCGCCGCCCGTCAATGTTACAATAGACGGACTTCAGCGCCGTCCCGCGCCATACGGCCAAGAAGGAGGCGAATAAGGCGGCGAGCAAGGCTATGGCTAGGTGGGGGAGACCCTTGGCCCAGCTAACCGCCGCGGGGACTAAGAAGGCCAAGAAGCCTCCCCGCTCTAGGAAAAAACGATAAAAGCCTAGGATCAGCCTCACGACATAAGTCGATCTCCACCTTATATTTCTTTGCCGCACGTCAACGGCCGAGGCCCGGCCCAAACATTAAAAATGATGATTGGGAGGGCCCATGGACAGAAAAGCGCTGACGATGCTCCTTTGGGCGTCCGCGCTGGGGGTGTTCGGGTGGTTTATGGCTATCTACTCTATAGCGGCCATATACTTATCCATGCTCAACTACTCCGATATCTTAAGCGCCCTCGCCGCTCTGCCCGGCTGGATACCCTCCGCCTTATTTGCGGCGATCCTATTAATATCGGCCTCCCTATTGGCTTCGGCGTATGCGTTTAAGGCCGCCAATTCGCCGGACCTAAGAACGCCGCAGATGTTGTCGGGCTTAGGCGCCACGCTGGCGCTGGCCTTATTCGTAGCCGCCTCCCTATCGGCGGCCTTAGGCGCGCCCGCCGGCTTATTCGTAGCCTTCTTGCTAGGCTTTATATCCCTACTGGTGGGCACGGCGGGCGCCGGCATAGGTCTCGTAAGGATTGGCGACGCGGTTAAATCGGGCGTAATAAAGGCGGCCGGCATAGCGCTCATCGCAGGCGCCTTTTTCTCGCTACTAGCCTTCATAGCTTGGCTGATGGCCTTCGCCGGAGCGGCTAGGGCTAGGGGAAGGACATGAGGCCCCTCTACCTCCTTATAGCGTTTATCGCCGCGGTGGCCGTCGTCTACTCGCTCTCGTACGCGGGCATCCTCGGCCTTAGGGCGTCCGAATACCTCTATATCGCCGTTGAGACCGCCTTCTTCCCAGCCGCCTTTGCGTTAAAGAGGAGGTATTCGCCCAGGGGGCTCTACGACGCCCTTCCATTTCTACTTCTTTGGTTTTTGGCCCAGCCCTTCCTCTCCTATTTTACGCCATCCGAATCTGCGGGCTCCGAGCTGCTCAACCTATATGAGTCTGGAGTCTTGCCGGCCCTCATAGCGGCCACCGTGGTCGTAGAGCCCGTGGTCCAAGAGGCTCTTTTCCGCGGCATACTCCTCGAGGAGCTAGCCAGATATGGAAGCGCGGTGGCCTATATAGCTTCATCGCTAGTGTACGCACTATTCGTCGTCCAACCCGTGAGCCTCAGCTCTGCGGTGGCTTTCGCGGCCTACTTCCTCCTGGGACTTATATTCGCCTACGCCTATAAAAGAGGGGGGTTGACCGCCGCCATATTCCTACATGGGATTTTCTCCGTGGCGCTCACGCTAATAACTTTGACGACTCTAGCCTACCTCTAAGGCGCTCGCCGTCGGCCGCGCGGAGCAGACCAACGAGGCGAGCCGCTTGGGGTCGGCCTCGTAGACCACTCTGGCGCTGTTCCGCTCGTCGAGGTACTCCGGATAGGCCGCCTCCAGCTTGTCGGTCGCCAGGCCGGTGCCCTTTAGGACGAAGACGGGCTTGCCCATGGCGTACGCCATGGCGATTTCGATCATCGTCCCGGCCCCGCCGCCTAAGGCCACGAGCACGTCGGCTGAGCGGACAAGCATTACCGAGCGGCATCTGAACTCGCACCCGGTCTTCACAACAATGGCGTCTTTGGGCAACTCAACGTCCTCCCGCTCTATGGGCAAGATCGCCACGACCCTCATCCCCCTCTTAAGCGCTTCGTCCACCACGTTGCGCATATAGCCCCAGTATCCGCCGACGAATATGTTGTGGGGGCCGCACTTGGAGAGCTCGTCTAAGAAGGCCTCTATTTTCCCCGCCAAGTCGCCGGACTGGGAGCTGTGGACTGCTACGGCTATGTTCATGACCTAGCCAGATATAATATATGGGGGATCTCCGGGAGGATTAGGCGGAGGCCCGTCCTCACGGCGTTGGGCGAGCCGGGCAGAGCCACGACTAGCCTCCCTGCCGCCACTCCCGCCAGAGCCCTGCTCATAATCGCGGCCGACCCCACCTCGTTGTAGCTAAGCCATCTGAAGAGCTCGCCGAAGCCCTCCAGCTCTTTATCCAAGAGAGGCCTCAAGGCCTCGACGGTCACGTCGCTTTTGGCTATGCCCGTCCCGCCGGTGAACACCACCACGTCTACGTCCCCCCTCTTTAGGAGCTCCATCAGCGTCTCCCTAATTAGATAGAGATCGTCTTTTATGAGGGTCCTCCCCAGCACCTTATAGCCGGCCCCCTCGATCATCTCCACCGCCACGTCGCCCGACTCGTCCTTAACAGCCTCGCCCCTGCTCGCGGCCTCGTACCGGCTGGTGCTCACGGTCACTACCCAAAAGGCGGCCTCCCTCGGGCCCTTCGCCCTATGCTCCTCGTGGGGCCTCATGCCTAGTCTCGCGGACGCCCTTATATCTCTAGGTTCGGCGTTCTACACGCCGCCATATCCATATAGACCTCTATGGCGTTTGCTAAATAGTCCAAGACCCTGTCGGCGTGGATTAGCACTACCTCGTCGCCGGCCCTCTGCTGGGCCAAGAACCTAGCCCTATCTATTGTCTCTAGAAACGCAAGCGCCGACTTCAATTCGCCGGATGAAGACGCCCTGGCGAATTCAGTGGCCGCCTCCTTTAACAGCAACACCAGCTCACGCGGCGGCTCCAGCTTGGCGAGTTCCACTACGTGGTCGGCGGCGCGCTCTATGTATCTGGCCAATTGGACATGCCTCACGCAAGAGCTGGTGGGGTATTTATAGCAGAGCCGCTCTATCATGTGTCTGTAGCGGTCCACCTCGTCGTCCACGCTCTCGAGGAGCGAGGGGTTTGCCCTAGGGGCGGTGGCCAGGTGGTCCAGCATAAACTCCAGCGTCGTCCCCATCCTCTCTATCAGCTTCTCCCTATCGAACTTGACGTCTTCAACCCTAAACACTATGTAGTCCGGCCCCTCCTCTAGCGGGAGCATATATAGGCCTCTCGCGAACGCGATGACCTTGTTCCTGACCTCTAGCCCCATCCCCTTGACCTCTAGCCTAATTTCGTCGTAGCCAGTCACGAAGGCCGACATCAGCAGTTTGGCCGCCACGTCGGGATTAGGCGACGAGAGCCTCACCGAGAATTGCCTACCCCTCCTCGGCTTAACGACGACCGTGTCCTCGTCCCAATAGAGCTCGACCTCGCTTTTCTCGTCTAGGGAATTAGCCTCGCACCAACGCTTGGGGAGAAATATGGCGAAGGACTCGCGTATTCGGAATATCTTTCGCGCCTCCACGTCACAATATGCTAATTAAAGTTTATTGATGCTTAAGCTTCTCGCTCAACGCGTTTATCAACATCCTAAGCGCCAGGTGGGTTCGCTCGATGCTTTTCTCGAGCGAGGCTATTAGCTCCAGCTCCAACGGGGTCTTGGCGGAGCTCCTCAGCCTCTTAACCTCCTCTAAATGCCTCTCGTAGTCTCCGCACATCTTATCTAAGGCGTTCAACGCGTTGCCCAGCTCGGCGCCGCTCAACGCCGGCAGGTCGGGGGCCTTGAGGGCGTCCAACAGCCTCAGCCTAAGGTACGTCTCCCTAATTACGCCATCTAGAAACGCGGCTAGATAGTCGTCGGACAGAGCGCCTCTTAGCCTCAACATCTCGGCCAAGTGCTCGACCTCGTATGCGGCGAGCGTCTCCATGCTTAAAAACGAAATGTATAATTAACGTGTTGTGTGGGAGCCTAAGATAAACCCCGCCAGGGTCTTCGAGCTAAAATACGCGGGCACAACGCTCTATTTCGGCGTAGGCGCTATAAATAAGATGCGGGACATCGCAAGCGACCTAAAATCTAAAGGCATCTCGAGCGTGTTGGTAGTAGCTGGGCGCTCCTCATATAAGGCCACAGGGGCTTGGGATCGCGTAAAAGTTGCGCTTGAAGAGGCTGGGATAAATTATTCGATATACGATAAAGTGTCTCCAAACCCCACCGTCGATATGGTGGACGAGGCCGTGGAGGCGGGCAAAAGCGTAAGGGCCGGCGCGGTGATAGGGATAGGCGGCGGCTCGCCGGTCGATACGGCTAAGGCCGTCGCCGTTTTGTTGGCCACGGGCGGCGCGGCCCGCGACTTATTCCTAGGGAGAATTACGCCGTCGAGGGCCTTGCCCGTAGTCGCTATAAATACGACGCACGGCACAGGCACCGAGGTTAATAGGTACGGCGTAGAGACCATACCGGAGAGGATGTATAAGATAGGCAGGCCCCTCACCTATCCGCTGTATTCAATAGACGACCCGCAGCTCCTAGTGAAGCTGGACAGAGCGCAGACGATAGCCACCGCCGTAGATGCGCTGAACCACGTAAACGAGTCGGCGACCAATCGCTACACAACGCCGTTCGCCATAGGGCTCGCCAAGGAGGCGGTAAGGCTAATAGCAAAATATCTGCCCATCGCCGTGGCCGAGCCCGACAATCTGGCTGCGCGCTACTGGCTTCTCTACGCCTCTATGATAGCGGGGATCGCCATAGACCACGTGCCGACGCATATAACCCACGCCATGCAACACCCCACGAGCGCCCTTAAGCCCGAGCTGCCCCACGGCGTAGGGCTAGGCATATTATTGCCCTCGGTGCTCAAGGCGATATATAAGGCCGTGCCGGAGACCTTGGCAGAGATATATGAGCCCATAGCGCCCGGCTTTAAGGGGAGGCCGGGCGAGGCCGAGCAATTCGCATTGACTGTGGAGGAGTGGCTGTTCTCCGTAGGGCTACGCCAGAAGCTCTCGGACTACGGCTTCGCCGAATCCGACGTGCCCACGCTCTATAGGCTGCTAATGGAGACGCCGGGGCTACGCGACGGGCTGGAGGTAGCGCCGATTAAGGTGGACGAAGAAACCACGATTAAGATATACAGGGAATCCCTATACCCGTTGCAGAAGAGGTAGCCGAAAACCCTCATTATAATGTGGGATTTTCTTTTTAAGGGCAAGCTATCTATTTAGATATGTCCGTTGGACAATTCGCTAAAACAGATGTTAAGACTATATTCCCAGACGCAACTATTAGGGAGGCGGCCAGCTCCTTGAGGCGACATAACATCGGCTTCTTAGTAGTCGTCGATAGGGCCGATCCCACGAAAGTCGTGGGCGTGGTGTCTGAGCGGGATATAGTACGCGCGGTGGCCGAGGGGATAGAGCTGGGCAGGCCGGTGGCTGAGATAGCGACTAAAAACGTCGTGGCCGTAGACGTCGAGGACCCCCTAAGGAGGGCGGTCGAGCTCATGAGGGCCCACAATATACGGCACTTAGTGGTGTTGAAGGACGGCAAGCTATACGGCGTTTTATCCATAAGGGATTTGGTCTACGAGGACCACGCGCTCAAGGTAATCAGCGGATACGATGAATGGACCTTTGAGCGGGGGATGAGCGCCTAATACTAACCCATTTTTATAGACGCCTCGGCTACCCCGTGGAGCTAGCTAAGGTGCTCGGGCTAGGGCCGTCGGGCTCCGCCTTCGTCGCCACGTACAGAAACGCCATAGGGGTCGACTCGTCGAGGAGGTACTTCAAGGCCTGCGGGGAGGCCGTGCCGGTCGAGACGCCCCTCGTGGATCGGAGATACATAGTCGATACGGTTAGGCGCTATAAGTTCTACTCCTGGCGCCGCGAGGTGGGGGAGGTGGCGTATAGCAGGGCTAGGTGGCACATCGTCGAGAAGGCCCAGTGGATTGAATCCATGCGGCGGGGCGGCGCCAGCGGCGAGGGGGGCTGGGACATCCTCGTGAAGGCCGGAGGCCCCTACCAAAGCGTAGGCGAGAAGATAATAGTGGCTAGGGCCTATGTAGAGGGGAGGCGGCTTGAGGACGAAACCGCCTACTTCGTATTCCCCGAGGCGGGCGTGGGCTTCTACTGGGTTTTCCCGCACGGCGGAGTCCTCAACGTCGGCGGGGGCTTCCTAGGCGTATCCAACCCGGTCCCCTACGTCTTGAAGTTCGTCGAGGAGTGGCTGGGCGGAGGCCGCGTAGTCGACGTTAGGGGGGCCCCCCTCACTGTGCGCCCGACGATCCTCCTACACGACGGAGAGGGGTTTAGGATAGGCGAGGCGGCCGGCTTGGTCTACCCCCTAACAGGCGAGGGGATTAGGCCCGGCATACTCTCGGCCCTAGCCCTGGCGTCGGCCCTAAAGACGAAGAGACCCCTAGAGACCTATCGCCGGCAACTGGAGGGCATAATAAGGCAGATAGAGTTCCAGAAGAGGCTGTTGGGCCTGGCGCAGAGGCTCGCCGGCGGGGGGAATCTCCTAGAGCTCACCGACGACTCGGTGCTGAGGGAATATATAGAGGAGAACCTTTCGGCCAAGGCCCTCTTCGCCGCCGTGGCCAAAAAGCCGCTTGAGGGGGCTAGGCTGGTGGCCGCGATCTTGCGGAAATGATATAAGGCGGTGGAGTAATAGATGATATGTTTCGGAGGATTCTCGTAGCCTACGACGGCTCCCAGCACGCCAAGAGGGCCCTCGACGTGGCGATAGACCTAGCTAAGAAGTACGGCGCCGAGCTACACGTGGTCGAGGTGGTCGACACGGCGACTCTCCTAGGCCTCTCCATGGGCCCCGTGCCCCCCGACGTGGTAGACTCCATTAGGGAGAAGGCCAAGGCCGATTTAGCCGACGCGAAGTCTAGGGCTGAGGCGCAGGGGGTGAGGGCGGAGACCGCGATGCTGGAGGGAGACCCAGCTGGCACAATCATCGACTACGCCGAGAGGATAGGCGCAGACCTAATCGTGACCGGCAGCAGAGGCCTCTCGACTGTCAAGAGGCTGTTCCTCGGCAGCGTCTCGACCGGCGTCGTGACCCACGCCAAGAAGCCGGTGCTCGTCGTGAAGTGAGCGGTGATGAGGAACCGGGCTCGGAGCAATGAGGAGTTGATAGGCCGCTGATAAATAAATCGGGTTTGTTTTCCCCGTGTACGTCTTCGACCTAGACGGCACGCTCGTGGACAGCGTCGACGCGCACGTCAAGGCCTGGGTCGAGGCCTTGGCCGCGTTGGGGGTCAACGCTAGGGAGGAGGAGGTGAGGCCCCTAATGGGCCTTCCCGCCGGCGAAATAGCGAGGAGGCTTTTGCCGGGAAGGGCGAAGGAGCTCGCCGATTTGAAGGTCCGCCTCTTCCTAGAAAAATATATAAATTATGTAAAGCCCTACGACGACGTAGGCGCAGTCGAGCTACTCCCGCGGCCCATCGCCGTCGTTACGTCGTCAAGCGGCGTTTTGGCGAGGGCCATCCTCAAAAGGATAGGCCTAGGCGTCGACTACGTCATAGGCGGCGACGAGGTGCCCAGGGGGAAGCCGAACCCAGACCCGCTGTACCTCTTGTCCTCCATGGCCGGAGTCCCCCCGCGCCTCATGGTCGTGGTGGGCGACAGCGAATACGACGTAGAGATGGCTAGGGCGGCCGGCGCAAGGCCTATCTGCATAGCCAGGGGGAGAGAGCCCTGTAGGGGAGACGTGGAGGTCGTAACGACGCTATATGCTTTAATAGGGGCCCGAGGATAGGCCGTGGAGGCGGTGAAGAGGTTTATCCAGGGGCAACACCTAGTGACGACGTACGTGGTCGAGGCGGGCGGGCTCAGGGTCGCGATAGATCCCGGCCCTCCCAACGCCTATACTCCGCTGGCGGTCGACGCCGTCCTTTGCACCCATCTACACAACGACCACTGCGGCGCCGCGGGGCACGTCGGGCGGCCCGTATATGCGCACGAGCGGTATATCCGCCACTTGGCGGACCCAGGCAAGCTCTGGGAGGCCACTAGGGAGGCCCTAGGGCCCTGGGCCGAGCTCTTCGGCCAGCCTAGGCCGGCCGCGGACGTGAGGCCGCTTAAAGACGGCGAGAGGCTCTTCGACGCAATAGACGTATACTTCACGCCGGGCCACGCGCCGCACCACGTCATGTTTCTGCATAGAGACTCCGGCGCGTTGTTCGTGGGCGACGGGGCGGGGGTCTATGTGCCGGAGCTAAGGGCCGTCTTCCCCACAACGCCCGCCCCATTCCGCTACGACCTATACGTCGAGTCGTTGAGGCGGGTCTCGGCCATAGGCGCAAAGGCCTTGTGCTTCCCCCACTTCGCCTGCACAGAAGAGGTGGACCTCCTCAGGCGGCATATAGAGCAGATTAAGGCTTGGCGCGAGGCGGCCGAGGCCGTCAAGGCCAGGGGAGGGGGCGTAGAGGGACTCCTAGAAGAGCTGAGGAGAAACGACGAGGCGGCGGCCAAGGCGGTGGAGGCCGGAGGCCTCCTCTACCGCTTCTTCTTGCTACAAAGCGTGTCGGGCCTATTGGCCTCTGTTTAGCTCGTAGGCCAAGGCGATCGAGAGGAGCTTTTCGTCGTCGTTTGAGGCCAGCTGGAGCCCCACCGGCAGAGAGGGCGCAGGGGCCGGCACAGAGATGGCGGGGTGTCCCGTTAAGTTGAAGAGCTCGGTGTAGGCGAGGAGCTTAGGCCTAATCGACAACGAGTTGGCCTCCTCTATCCTAGGCGCCGCCACGGCGGTCGTCGGCGTGACCAATACGTCGTAGCGCTTGAAGAGGGAGTTGAAGTATGCGAGGGCCCTCCTCCGCACCTCCAACGCCCTAATATACGCGGGCGCCGGCAGGGAGGCGCCGGCCCTGAGGAGCGAGGCCACGTCTCTGCCCATCTCTCCGCCGTGGCGCCTTAAGTCCTCCCAGTGGACTTCGGCGGCCTCGGCGAGCAGTATGGCGACGCGCGCCGAGGAGAAGGCCGGGGCCTCAGCGACCTCCACCTCGTCCCTCTCCCCGCCGGCCCTCTCGAGCACGGAGACTGCGGACCAAAACGCCCTATCTACGTATTCGTCGGGCTCGCCGACCCCCTTAACCACGGCGAACCTGAACCGCTTCGGCGGCTGCGGCCTCACGGGCGTTAGGGCTGAGACCAGGCGGGCCATCTCGGCGACGGTCCTTGTGAAAAAGCCTATGTGGTCCAGAGTCGGGGCCAGGGGCCTGACGCCCTCCAAGCTGAACAGCCCGTAGCTGGGCTTATACCCGACGACGCCGCAGAGCGAGGCGGGTATGCGGACCGACCCCCCGGTGTCCGTCCCTATCGCGGCGTCAGCTATGCCCGCCGCCACGGCGCCGGCCGAGCCGCCCGAGGAGCCGCCGGTTATGCGCGAGGGGTCGTGGGGGTTCCGCGTAGGGCCGAAGTGTGGGTTTATGTTGGTGGCGCCCAGCGCTAGCTCGTGCATATTGGTCTTGCCTATGACGAGGGCCCCCTCGGCCTCGAGGGCCTTGACGACGGGGGCCGTCTCGGAGGGGGTAGATTTGGCGTAGGGCGCGCCGTTCGTCGTGGGGAGGCCGGCCACGTCTACGTTGTCCTTAACGGCTACGATTAAGCCGAACAATCTTCCCCTACCCCTCAGCCTCTCCAGCGCCTCGGCCCTCTGGGGGAGCTCCTCGTCTAACGCCAAGAAGTAGTTGAGGTGGGCCCTCCGCCTAGCCTCCTCCAACGCCTTAGCCGCCCTCTCGGCCATCATATGAGCCCTAGACCCTTTAAAATCCGCTCAACTTGTCTCTCCGCCTCCTCGTCCTCCCCCAGCCCCAGCTCCCTCAAAAACTCCTTGACGTATTTCACGTAGCTGGCGGCACGTAGAGGCATAAAACAATTTCTCCCCCATCCAGTTGGCTTGGTTGGAGATGTAGTCGACCTTTTTCCTAAGCTCGAAGTCTCTGGGCTCTAGGCTAAGCATATCTAAGTAGAGCCTCTCCACGGCCGACTTAAGCTCCTGGGCCGCGGCCACGTCGCCCTTGACCAGCTCCTCGTTGGCCTTCCTCCCGAGCTCGCCCGCTATATCGGCGACGCCCATTAGGTACGTCATGACGTCTACGCCGAGCTCCTCCCGCGCGGGGAGCCTCTTGTCCCTTAGAAGGCTCCAAAGAGCCTTCGCCTCCACGAATTCTTGCAGGCCCTGCGCGCCGCTGTTGTAGAACATGGGCCACTTAGCTATTAGGGCCCTGAGCTCTTGGGCGGCCTTCTCCATCTCGGCCATAGCCCTCTCCGCCGACGCCGCATCGCCGCGTATAAGGGAGTAGATCACCGACTTGCTCAGCCTAGTCACCCTAATCGAGGTCTGCACGATCTGCTCCTTAGCCTCCTCGTACTCCCTCAGCTCCCTATAGAGCCTCTCCACGTCCAACACGCCCTCCCCCTTCCTCGCCCTTAAAAATACTGCGGATACCTCAACGCGACGACTAGGGGCAAGGGGACGTACTGGAAGCTGTACTTCTTGGCTATTTCGTCGAGGGCAGGTATCTTTATTTTCTCGGCCCTAGACGCGCCCAGCCTAGTTATGACGTATTTACGCACATCGCTCTCCATCTCCTCGTATATCGCTACGAGGCCGCGGTTGATTAGGCCCTCCAGCGTGGGGATGAGCTGGGGGATAGAGAGAGGCCTCCTGGGCTGGGGGATATCCATAACCCTCCCCTCCTCCCTCAGGAGGATCAAGACCGCGACAAGCTCCTCGAGGCTGAGCATCGAGAACTTGCTCAAGACCGCCAAGACTATGTCCTCGAGCGTCATAGCAATAGGAGGGGTAGGACTAGGGCTAGGGGAATCGGCAGAGCCGGCGCGTAGCCGTACCTCTTGAGCAGGAGGTCCTTCGTGAGCCTAAACCCCACGTATATCAACGAGAGCGCGAGCGCCGTCGCCGCCACGGCGGCGGCGGGGCCGTACGCCGAATATCTTATGCCTGCCATCGTGGAGGCCATCGTGTAGACCAAGAAGTCGCCGGTGCCCACCGACACGTCGCCGACTTTGGCCATGAGGCCGAAGAGCGGCGGCTCGCCCCGCGCCGCGTGCGGCCTCTCCTTCACCTTTTTAACCAGCGCGCCTAGAAGGCCTCTATAGACCATCACTAGGTCGTAGACGGCCAACGCGCCCATTAGGGCGAGGACCGTTAGCGCCGGCAGGACCCACGTGAGCATTACGCCGGCGAGGGAGCTCAACGCCGCTATCACCGCGTCGCCCCTCCCCCTAAATATTAGGTATAGCACAATGGGCGCTACGGCGAAGGGCGCATAGGCTAAGACGTCGGCGGTCCAAGCAGGTATTAGGCCGGCGGCGTAGTACTTGACGGCGAAGGCCCAGGAGACCCCCACAGTGATGAAGAACCACGCGAAGGCTATGAAGGCCTTGAAGGCCCTCCTAAATCTGATTAGGAGGTATATAACGGCCGTGGCCGAGGCGGCCATGGCTATAAACAACGCCACGTTGTAGGCGGCGGCCGCCGGCGTTGGGGAGGGGGAGTAAGGCGCGCTGGGGAGTACTTGCTGTTGGGCTGCGGGCGGCGCTACGACGTAGGGGAGCGAGCCCAATAGCGCAGACAACAATATTATTGCGAAGGCCGTGTATGGCCTCACGCAAGGGCGCCCGTTCAGTTTTTTATTGTTTATGGTATGGCCTCAGTCGAGTCCAACGTGGGCTCGTAGTCCAGCTGCTCGGCCTTAATTACGCCGAGCCTTATGAGCTCTCTGAGCTCCTCCGCCCGCTCCTCCAACAGCCTAATAGTGGCGCGGGTCACCTCGCAGACGGCCTCGAAGCCCTCCTCGCCCCAATACTTCTCGTAGTGCGTGTAGAGGCACCGGCCGCCGCAGACGTGCCTGTATTCGCAACGGGAGCAACGGTCGTCTAATCTAAAGGAGATCTTCAGGGGGCCCGACCTCACGTCGCCGGCGTAGGCCCACTTCTCGGCGACGGCTATGGGGCACGCCAAGATTCTGCCGTCGCTGTTCACCGCAAACGCCGTTCTCCCCGCGCCGCAGGGGACCCAATCGAAGGGGCGCAGGAGAAGGGCCCGGTATATGCTTAGGAAGGGCACTACGCCGAGGAGCCTGCCCCTCCTGGCCTCCTCCAAGAACTCGTCCCTGAGCCTCTCTATGCCGGGCAGGTAAGATTGGCGGGCCCACAGCGAGAACTCCTCGGGGCCCCACTCGTCGGTCCAGACGGCGTTTAGCTGCCAGTGGACTTTGTCGAAGCCCAGCGAGAGCAGGTGCTTCACGTCGCGGTATATGTCGCTTTTGCGCGAGACCGCCATCCTCGCTACGACCTCGCAACCGCACTTGACCTCGTCCTTAAGCCATCTAAGCGCCCTCACGACAGCCCTATATACGCCCCTCCCGCGGTAGTAGTCCGTCACCTCCTCTACGCCGTCTATGGAGAGTAGCACTACGTCGAAGCGGCGCCAATACTCGGGCGGCAACGATTTGGCCAAGGTGCCGTTAGTCTGTATGCCCCAGCGCGCGGCCTTGACCTCGTCCATAACCCTCATTATGAAGCCGGGGTTCATGAGAGGCTCCCCGCCGTAGAAGAAGACGACTGGCCGCGGATCGCTTGACAGCAACCTCTTCAACTCCTCTACGTCGTATTCGACGCCCCACGGCGAGTGCTTGGGGCTAAAGGAGCCTCCGCAGTACCGGCACTTGAGGTTGCATCGGCCAGTGGTTATGACGAACCAAAGCACGGGGGGCGCCGATTTGAAATTTTTATAGTTGCTCTAGAGGCCTCGCATGGCCAGGGAGGGGCTTAACTCGGAGGTGTGGAAGATATCCTTCTCAGCCTTTTTCGCCGACTTGGGCTATCAGGGCGCCATAGCCCTCCTACCCCTATTGCTCGTGGAGGCGCTTAAGTTGCCCATCTACATCTACGGCATAGTCGAGGCGCTTAATTACGGCGGCGGCGCCCTCATGGGGCTCCTCGGGGGCTACGTAGCAGATAAACACGGCAGAAAGCGCACTGCCCTAGCCGGCAACGCCTTAATCTCGCTAATGTCCTTCGCGGGCTTGGCCAATTCGCCTATCTTGTCGCCGCTCCTCTTCTTAGCCGGCTGGTGGAGCCGCAACTTCAGGACGCCGGCCCGGCGGGCTATGTTGGCCGAGGTAACCGACGAGCATAATAGGAAGAGGGCCTTCGGGATACTCCACGCCCTAGACATAGGCGGCGGCGTCGCCTCCATAGCCGTCATGGCGGCCCTCCTATTGATGGGCTACGGCTTCGCGGCGGCCTACCTAGCTACTCTGCCCTTCTTCATAACCTCGACCGCCGTCTTGGCCTCGGTAAACGCCGGCAAGAGGAGGGGCGGGGAGGTCCCCCTAAGGGCCCCGAGCCTCAAGGTCACAGCACTCGCCCTAGCCTCGGCGCTCTTCGGCTTCACGTACTACTCCTTCGGGTTCCCCATACTCAGCATATTCCTCCACACGGGCTCTGACGTAGTCTCTATATCCGCCTACGGCCTATACCTGCTAGTAAGCGCCTTGACCGGCGTAGTCATCGGCTCCGCGAAGTCGACGGGCTTTAAGACCTTGGCCTTGGCGGGGTACGTCTTAGCCGCCTTCGGCAGCTTGATGTTCGGCCTAGGGGGGCCCCTCGCTGTGTATTTAGCCGCCTCGGCGATATTGGGCCTCTCCATGGGCGTAGTCGAGACCCTAGAGCCCTTCTTGGTCTCGCGCCTCTCTAGCGAGGAGCAGTGGGGCCTCTCCATGGGCGCCCTAACCGCCGGCCGCTCGATAGGCTTATTCATCTCCAATATAGCGATGGGATTTCTGTTCTCGATAGGTGAGTTCTACGCCTACCTATACGCCTTCGCCGCCGCCGTGGCGAGCGCGGTGATAACGTTGCTCGTCGTGGCCAAGTGAGGCTGGAGGTAGATAGGCGCAAGAGGACTATTAGGGCCCTGCCCGAGCGGGACGAGGACCTCTACTTCCTCTACCTCTTGATATCGCCCGGCGATATACTCAGGGGGTGGACCGTCAGAGAGATAAAGCCCGAGGGGGCCAAGGAGGGGGTGCGCCGAAAGGTCTTCTTAGCCATAAGAGTAGAGCAGTTGGAGTTCCACAGGTTCAGGGGGAGCCTCAGGGTCAGGGGCGTCGTGGTGGAGGGCGAGGCTGAGGGGGTTAAGGGGCGGCGGCACACCTTCGACGTAGCGCCGGGGAGGGAGGTGGAGCTGGTCAAGCCCGAGGAATACCCCATGGAGCTTGTGGACGAGGTGGCCAAGATGGCCTCCCTATCCCTCCCCCGCCTCCTCTTGGTCTCGATAGACGGCGACGAGGCGGCCATAGCCCACGTCACCGCCTTAGGCGTAGAGGTGTTGGCCACGCTGGAAAGGGGCGGGGGGAGGGCGGCGGAGGCCGAATCCCAAGAGGAGTTGTTGGGCCCCTTCCTCAGAGAGGTCGCCAAGGCCGTTGAGCAGTATAGGCTTAGGCTGAGGCCGGATAGGGTGGTGGTCGCGGGGCCTCAGCTATACGTCGAGATGGCGCTCGCCTATATAAAAGGCGACGCCGTGCCGCAGTCCTCCGGGGGCCTTGCGGGGGTTTACGAATTCCAGAGGGGCGGGCTCTTCGAGGAGTACAGGAAGGCCATGGGAGCGGAGGTGTTGGAGAGGGCGTTGAGGCTAGCCGCCGAGAGGCCCGAGCTGGTCGCGGTGGGCGTAGAGGCCGTGAAGGAGGCGGCGGCGCAGGGCAGGGTCGAGGCCGCCGTGGTGGCCGACGAGGCGCTTAAGGAGAACGCCTCGGAATTCGCCGAGGTCCTCCGGCTCATATACGCGGCGAGGGGCTCTGTGAAGATAGCGCCGGCTGAGGGGGAGGCCGGGCAGATGTTGATGGCAATGGGCGGCGTGGTGGCTGTGTTGAGGTATTAGCCGCGGCGGGAGAGCCTCTTGTACAGCTCGGCGACCGCCGGCGCGGAGGCCTTGGGCTGCCTATCCCTAGTGAATATCCCCTTCCTATTATATATCGGCCTAAGCGGGCCGCGGCGGCCCTGCGGCGTCCTGAAGTCGGCGAAGTTCCAGATAAACATGCCGGCCACCTCGCCGGAGAGCTCCTCGATATACCTCCTCAAGAACGCCGCCTGGTACTCCTCGCTCCACACGACGGGCGGGTCGTGGTGTAGGCCGTATATCGCGTCGGCGCCGAACTCCGTGATCAATATGGGCTTCTCCGGGAACCTACGCCGCACCTCTCTCAACACCTCCGCGGCCGCCCTGACGCCGGCCTCTATATCGCCCGAGTAGCTGTACCAGCCGTAGTACATATTAAGCGCTATCACGTCGCCGACGCCGAGGGCCCTATCCGCTAGGTGCCTATGCGAGGTGTACAACACGGGCCTCGTCGGGTCCAGCGACTTGGCGTATTGGGCCAGCTCCTCTAGGAACTCCCTGGCGCCCTCCGCCGCGCTCTCCGGCTCGTTGGCTATGCTGTACAT
>JZWT01000022.1 GCA_000960885.1 Thermoproteus sp. AZ2
GCTCTATTGGCCGCGCCGCTAGTATTAGGCATTGGGCTAATAGCTGGCGGCGCGTATTTGTTATATAAGTCCGGCCGCGGCGGCTCGCCTACCTAAATGTTCTAACCCCCCGCGGGCTTAACGGCGTAGCCTCTTGTATATGCCGAAGTCCATGAGGGCGCGGTGCACCCTCCCGTTGTAGAACAACGTCGATACCCCCCGCTCGGCCAGCCTCTTGTCCACCTCCTCAGGGGTTAAAGCCCTTAAGTCCACCGAGTCGCTTGCCGAGATGAAATTGACGGCGTAGCCGAAGGAGGGTATCCACACCGTGTATTCAAACACCAGCTTGAAGACCGCCGATATATTCCTCAAAACCGCCGTGTACTCCTCCTCGAAGAAGAAGGAGTCCCCCGCCTGCGTAGTCAACACGCCTCCTTGCGCCAAAATCCCCTTTATCTTCTTAAAGAAGTCGGCCGAGTAGAGCTGTTGGGCTATCTCCGGGCCGTATGGGTCCGTCAAATCCATTAGGATTACGTCGTATTTCTCGCCGCGGGCTAACGCGTCCTCGACGTACTTAAAGCCGTCCATTATGACGACCTTGGCCCTAGGGTCGTCGAAGGCCCCTTGGTGCATTAGGGGCAGGTGCTCCTTCGCCGCCTCCACCACCTCGCCGTCTATGTCCACCATGACAGCCCTCTCGACGGTCTTATGCTTTAGGATCTCCCTAAGAGTTGCGCCCTCGCCGCCGCCCAATATGAGCGCGCTCCTCGGCCTCTCGTGGGCTGTCATGGCTGGGTGTACCAGGGCCTCGTGGTAGTAGGGCTCGTCGGCGTAGGTTGATTGTATAAAACCGTCTAGCACGAGGGCCCGGCCGAAGTCGATCGTCTCTATTATGGCCATCTCCTGATACTTCGTGCGCCTCATCAGCCTAATCGCCTCTATCTGCATGGCTAAGGAGGTGTGCCAAGAGACGGTCTCCACCCACACCGGCCTAATGGCCGAGAGCAGCTCCTTGCCCTTATGGACAAGCATATGCTCGCCGGCGCCCCCCGCTTATAAATATTTGCGGATGAACTCGGCGGCGGCCCTATAGGCCCTCGCCCTCCCCTGCGTAGATAATACGTGCCCCTCGCCCTCCAGCCTGAGGAACTCCACGGCGCGGCCCAACGCCTTAAGCCTCTCGACGAGTTGCTCGGCTTCCGAGATGGGCACCCTTATGTCGTTTACGCCGTGTATCACCAAGAGGGGCGCGGCGATCCTGTCGACGTATGTCGTCGGGCTTAGCCTCTCCAACAAGCCCCTGTCCTCCAGCCTCCCGTACTCGGCCTCCCTATGCCTCCTGCGCCAAGGCGCCGTCCTCTCGAGGAATGTGGCCAAGTTAGTTATCCCCGCTACCTCGACTCCGCAGCTCCACAGATCTGGGTAAAGCGCCAGCGACATCAACGTGAGGTATCCGCCGTATGAGCCGCCCATTGCGCAGGGCTTGCCCGAGGCGAGGCCTTGCTCCTGAAGCCATTTGACGAAGTCGGCCACGTCCCTCACGGCGTCGAGTCTCTTCTCGCCGTCGTCTAGCCGGAGGTAGGTCCTCCCGTAGCCGGCGGAGCCTCTGAAGTTGGGAGCCGCCACTAAGTAGCCCAGCCTCACCAAGAGCTGGACAACTGGGTCGAAGTCGGGCCTCTCCTGGCTCTCCGGGCCTCCGTGTAGCCAAACCACGGCCCTATACGGCGGACTGCCCGCCGGCTTATACAACAACGCAGGCACCTCGAGCCCGTCGCTGGCCTTATATTTAACCGCCTCGGGCACGGCGTTTTGGGAGAAGTCTAGGCCGAACTTAGGCGAATCCGTCAGCTGCCTCACCTCAGCCGCGTACGCGAACACCTCGTGGCCTATCCTAGGCCCCGATAGGGAGAAGACGAGCCTCCCGTACCTCCAGCTCAGAGACGTCACCACGCCGGGCGGTATAGCGACTTTATGGGTTAAGCCCGTCGGCAAGTGGTATATGTAGAGGCTTGAGAACCCGTCTTCGTTCACGGCAAAGGCCACGTAGTTGCCCCATACGTCGAAGGCCTCTATTTCCCTATCTAATTGAACTAGATACTTCGCCTCGCCGCTCGTCAAATCCATGACGGCTAAGCCGACGTGTTCAGAGCCCCTATTAGTTAAATAGATTATTTTGTTGTCGCCCAAGAACTTGGCCCCCGCGTTTATCTCCTCGCCTGAGTGCTTAGTTAAGTTCTTGGCCTCGCCGTCCTTAACTAGGTATATGTCCCCGTCGCGGCTGGACTCGGCGTGGTGGACTAATATGCCGGCTGCCCCCCAATCCGTCACGACGTTTATGCCGGGCAGGTCGGCCAGCTTCCTGGACTCGCCCTTCTCTGAGTCGTAGACGTAGACGTAGAAGTTGGCGGGGTCTTGGGCCGTCGAGGTATAGGCGAGGCGCCGCCCCTCGGGGTCCCAAGAGCCCAAGTTGTTGACTCCCTCCAGCGCTATAGGCCTCACGGAGTCTTCGACGTATAGGTGGAGCCGCCACCTCTCGTCGCCGCCCACATCGGCGGCGAACGCCACGTCGCCCTTAGGCGATATGGAGAAGGCCGATATTCTGCCATCCCAAGGGAATAGGGCGTCGTGCCTCCTCCCGTCGAATCTCCATATGTTGTATTGGCCCAGGACGTCGGAGAGGTAATATATCGCGCCTTTAGGCGACGCCGAAGGCGCCGTTGCGCTCTTGACCAATAACAGCCTCTCTATTAATAACTCCACGGGGCCTGGGGAGGACCCTCTTTAAAGGATTAGCCCGAAAAAAATAAAAACTTCGCCCCCGCGGGGGGCTATGTCGATTAGAGGCGCGAAGATATACGGCCCAAATCCGCCGAGCGACACCACCACTAATTGGGCTCTGGCGCCCTTGGAGAGGGGCGTCGTCTTTGTGTGCCCCAACTGCGGCAAGGCAACGATAATCAGGAGCTATAAGGCGAGGAAGCTGGGGATTCCTTATCGGTGCCCCGTCTGCGGCTTCGAGGGGCCGTAAAAATTATTAACTGGCTCGAGGTGGCGGCTATGTCCGCCGAAGTTGCCCTGGTCTATAGAGTCCTCCCCGACAGCGCGGATGTCGACCTAGCGAGGCTGAAGGAGGAGATAGCGAGGAGGCTACAGCCCAAGTATAAGGTGGACAAGTTCGAGGAGGAGCCCATAGGCTTCGGTATAACCGCCCTAAAGGTCTATATAAGGCACCCCGAGTCCGACGAGTATACGTCCGACGAGGTGGAGGAGATACTGCGCTCTATAAAGGGCGTGGGGAATATCGAGCTCGAGTACTTCTCAAGGCTGAGCTTCTGATTAAGCTTATATAGGCACAGCGCATCCCCTCACGTGGAGAGCCATAAGGCCGCCGGCTCAGAGTGGATAGAGCTTAGGGTTCTGGAGAGCAAGGCCAGAGACGCCAATAGGCCCATAGTCCGCATAGACCCAGATATAATGGACCAATACGGCATAATGGTCGGCGACGTCATCGAGATAGTGGGCCGCAGGAGGACTGCGGCTAAGGTCTGGAACGGGCTCCCCGAGGATAGGGGGAAGGGCGCCATCCGCATGAACTCGATCCTTAGGAAAAACGCCGACGTCTCCCTAAACGAGACCGTTAGGATTAGGAAGGTAGACCCCAAGCCGGCCCAGTCGGTTAAGCTGGCGCCGGTCTCCATGACCATAGCCGTAGACCAGAACTTCTTACAATACATAAAACAGCGTCTTAGGGACTATGTAGTAGTTGAGGGAGACATCATGCAGATATACGTATTGAGCCAGCCTCTGACGTTCCAAGTCATACAGACGAGGCCCCCCAACGCAGTGTTGATAATCACCGAGGATACGCAGATACAGATATACGAAAAGCCTGTATCAGGCGTTAAGATACCCCCCGTCACGTGGGAGGACATAGGCGATTTGGAGGAGGCTAAGCAGAAGATTAGGGAGCTGGTCGAGCTGCCCCTAAGGCACCCCGAGCTGTTCAAACACTTAGGCATAGAGCCGCCTAAGGGGATTCTGCTCTTCGGCCCTCCCGGCACTGGCAAGACTCTGTTGGCTAAGGCCGTGGCCAATGAGGCTAACGCCTACTTCATAGCCATTAACGGGCCTGAGATCATGTCTAAGTACTACGGGGAGTCCGAGGCTAGGCTGCGCGAGATATTCGAGGAGGCGAAGAAGAACGCCCCGGCCATAATCTTCATAGACGAGATAGACGCCATTGCGCCTAAGCGCGAGGAGGTCACGGGCGAGGTGGAGAAGCGCGTAGTGGCCCAGCTCCTAACCCTAATGGACGGCCTACAGGAGAGGGGCCAAATAGTGGTCATAGGGGCGACCAATAGGCCGGACGCGGTGGACCCCGCCTTGAGGAGGCCGGGGAGATTCGACAGAGAGATCTGGATTAATCCGCCCGATTTCAGAGGCCGCTACGAGATATTGCAGATACACACCCGCAACATGCCGCTGGCCCCGGACGTAGATCTGAGGAAGCTCGCCGAAATGACCTACGGCTATACGGGCGCCGACATAGCCGCGTTGGCGAAGGAGGCAGCCATGAGGGCCCTCAGAAGGGCTATCCAAAGCGGCCTCGTGGATTTAAATCAGCCCAGCATACCCGCCGAGTCGCTGGAGAAGATAAAAGTAACTATGCAAGACTTCCTAGACGCCATGCGCGACATAGTGCCCTCAGCTCTGCGCGAGATACACATAGAGGTGCCCAAGGTCAGGTGGAAGGACGTCGGCGGGCTGGAAGACGTCAAGCAAGAGTTGAGAGAGGCGGTCGAATGGCCTCTGAAATACCCAGAGAAGTTCAGGAAGTTCGGGCTGAGGCCGCCTAAGGGGATTCTGCTCTTCGGCCCTCCCGGCACCGGCAAGACTCTGTTGGCTAAGGCCGTGGCCACGGAGTCAGGCGCCAACTTCATAGCGGTTAGGGGGCCCGAGATATTCTCGAAGTGGGTCGGCGAATCGGAGAAAATGGTTAGGGAGATATTCCAGAAGGCCAGAATGGCGGCCCCCACCGTCGTATTCATAGACGAGATAGACGCCTTGGCCTCCGCCAGAGGCCTAGGCGCCGACTCCTTCGTCTCGGAGCGCGTCGTGGCCCAGCTGTTGGCCGAGATGGACGGCATAAAGACCCTCGAGAACGTGGTGGTCATAGGGGCGACCAATAGGCCCGATTTAGTGGACCCGGCCCTCTTGAGGCCGGGCCGCTTCGACCGCATAATCTACGTGCCGCCGCCCGACTTCAGGGCGAGGCTGGAGATATTCATGATACACACGCGCAACGTGCCCTTGGCTAAGGACGTGGACCTAGAGGAGCTCGCTAGGAGGACCGAGGGCTACTCGGGCGCGGACATAGAGCTGGTGGTCAGAGAGGCCACCTTCTTGGCTCTACGCGAGGATATAAACGCCAAGGAGGTCGCCATGAGGCACTTCGAGGCCGCCTTACAAAAGGTGAAGCCGTCGATTACGCCAGATATGTTGAAGTTCTACGAGGGCTGGCTTGAGAGGGCTAGGCAGCTCCAGCCCGCTAAGCCTAAGGCCACGCCGCCGTTGTATCTATGAGGAATATAGTGGTTACGGTCGTCTCCGACGCCATAGACGCCTTGCTGAGGCAGAAAAGGCAAGAGGTCATAACCTCGGAGGACTTGATGAAGATGCTCAAGATGACTAGGCTAGAGGTGTCCGACGCCGAGCTGAGGAAAGCCCTCATGCTCCTAGAGCTCTACGGCAAAATATACGTCAAGAAAATAAGGAAAGAGAATAGGGAGATATATCAAATCATTAAGAGGAAATAATATATTTCCTCTACTCCCTTTCTCTGTGGGAGTAACTGAGCTGGGAAAGCTAATACCGGAGGCCATCCGACGCGAGGTAAAGCTCGAGCAGCTCTCCGGACGCGTCGTGGCCCTCGACGCCTACAACGCCTTGTATCAATTCCTGGCCTCTATAAGGCAACCCGACGGGACTCCTTTAATGGACAGCCGCGGCAGAATAACCAGCCACTTAAACGGGCTTTTCTACAGAACTATTAACTTAGTTGAGGCGGGGATAAGGCCCGTCTACGTCTTCGACGGCAAGCCCCCCGAGCTGAAGCAGAGGGAGATAGAGGCGAGGAGGGCCGCAAAGGAGAAGGCTAGGGAGCAGATGGAAAGGGCTAGCACGGAGGGGAGGATAGAGGAGGTCGCCAAGTACGCCAAAAGAGTAGTTTACATAACCGACGAGATGGCGGAGGACGCCAAGAGGCTTTTAACTGCGATGGGGATACCTTGGGTACAGGCGCCGAGCGAGGGCGAGGCCCAAGCCGCATATATGGCCAGCAAGGGCTCTGCGTGGGCCGCAGGGAGCCAAGACTACGACGCTTTGTTGTTCGGCTCGCCGAGGCTTGTGAGGAACCTAGCCGTCTCGGCGAGGAGGAAGGTGGGCGAGGAGTACGTCGAGGTCCCCCCTGAGGTGATAGAGCTCGACGCGGTCTTAAAGGCCCTGAAGCTTAAGTCGAGGGAGCAATTGATAGACATAGCCATTCTGCTCGGCACTGACTACAACCCCGACGGAGTCCCCGGCATAGGCCCCCAGCGCGCCCTTAAAATAATCCAAGAGACGGGTTCTCTCGAAAACGCGTTGAAGACGGTCTTAAAGAGCGTCCAGTGGCCCGTCGATCCCCTAAAGATAAAGGAGTTCTTCTTGAGGCCCCCTGCCACTGATCAGTATAGGCTTGAGTTTAGGCAACCCGACGAGAAGGAGATAACGAGGATCTTGGTGGAGGAGCACGACTTCAGCAGAGAGAGGGTCGAAAAGGGCATTGAGAGGCTGAGGAAGGCCGCGGGTAGGGCGAAGACCTCGTCCTTAGACGCGTTCTTCTAGCCGCTTACCGCCGCGCCTCCGCCGAGTCGCCCAGCTGTTTCTTGAAGCGCTCGATGGCGCCCATTATATACTTCTTAGCCTCCTCCCTCCCGAGATAGCCCTTGGCCTTAACCCATTTGCCGGGCTCCAGCTCCTTATAGCGCTCGAAGAAGTGGCGAATTTTCTCAAGCGTGGGCTTAGTTAAATCGGATACGTCCTTAATGTCGGCCATAGCCGGATCTATCTTCTCTAGAGGCGCCGCAATTACCTTATAGTCGAGGCCCTCCTCATCCTCCATCTCCAAGAGGCCTAGCGGTCTGGCGCGGACGAGCGTGCCTGGCGCAAACTCGGCGCTACTTAGGAGGGCCACGTCTAGCGGGTCGCCGTCCTCGGAAAGCGTGCTCGGTATAAAGCCGTAGTTGAATGGGTAGACCAACGCCGTGTATAAGACTCTGTCCACCACTATTACGCCTAGCTCCTCATCGTATTCGTACTTAACGCCGCTGCCCGCCGGTATCTCCACGAATACGTATATGTCGTCGGGCGGATTTCTGCCCGGCGGAAGCCTCAACATGTCCGCCGCTTTATATGTAAATAAAAGCCTTTCTATCATTATATTATATTGCCATAGACGCCCCGTCCCCCCTTATGTCAGCGACCGCCGCGAGGGCCCCTCTCGACTTAATCGCGGCTGCCGCGACCCCTAGGCGTGAGGGGTACTCCACTATCTCTACTCCGTCCCCCGCCTCATATCCGGTCTCCGCCACGGCCCTCCACCCGCCGACCCAGATAAAGCGCGGCGCCCAGACAGCCCTCCTAATCTCTAGGCCATAGTCCAAGAAATTTTGGATTAATTGGGCGTAGATCACGGGGCGGTAGTGGCCGGCGCTGGCGCCTAAGACGAGCCTATCGCCGCCGTTCACCGCCAGTACGGCCGACAACGTGTGGGCGGGCCTTTTCCTAGGCGCAGGGGCGTTGGGGCCGGCGGTGAAATCCGACGCGCGGTTGTTGAGGACTACGCCCAGCCTATCCACGTAGCCGGACCCAAAGCTGTAGTAAAGGCTTTGTATAGCTGATATGGCCATCTCCTTGCCCACCACGGCGAAGTAAGTGGTGCCAGGGGTAGGCGTCGGGGCCTCCGCCTCGCCCAGCTCTAACCTCCCCGTCAATAGCTCCTTTACCGGCACCTCCACGTCGCCCAGATATTTATCCCTAGCCCAATGGGCTTTCCTAGCCGCCGAGATAACCGTCCTAATCCTCTGGCGTGAGAAAGGCGATTTCGGCAAGGAATTCGCGGAAAGGGAGAGCGTAAGCAAGACGGCGAAGCCCAGCGAGGGCGGAGGCGCCTCGTAGATGGCCCAGCCTCTATACTCGAGCGATATGGGGTCCTCCACCTTAGCCCTATACTGCCTAAAGTCGTCGGCCGAGAAGTAGTCGCCGGATAGGGACTGGGCCATGGCCTCGTAGAAGTAATAGGGGCCGTGGCCGGCCATTTCGCGGTAAAGCGATATGAGCGGCTCGATCCTATAGGGAGCGCCGGGCGTCCTCGGGAGAGCTTCGTAGATCTCTTTTCCGGGCCCCTCTAGGCGGGCGCCGGAGAGAGCCTCGGCGAAGGACGGGTGTATCACGGCCCTCTCCTCTAAGAGCTCTACGACTGCCTCAACCAGCCGCCCCCACTCTATTGATCCGTAGGCTTTGTGGAGCTCCGCCAAGCCCGCCGGCATCCCCGGCACAACCGCCGATCTTAAGCCAAATCTAGGAGGCCTCTCGCCTATGCCGGACGGGGCCCAGCCTAAGCCCATCACCGCCCTTATCCTATTCCCGTCGTCAACAAGCGCCAAGAAATCGCCGCCTATGCCGCCTAGGTGGGGTAAGAGGTAGGATAAGGCTAGGGACACCGCCACGGCGACGTCCGCCTCGTTGCCCCCCATCTCGGCCACTTTACAGCCTATATACGACGCCAAGAAGCTCTCCGACGCCAAGGCTATTTTTCTGCCCCAGCTCATGAGGAAGAAGGTGACAGCCTTAAATAGCCTTTAGCCCGCTCCCCGTCAAGACCACGACGGCGTCCTCGCCCCTGAGCTTCCAATACCCGGCCAAAGCCGCGGCCGAGGAGGGCTCCACTAATAGCCCGCGGCGGGCTAGCCAACGCCACGCCGCCTCTATCTCGGCGTCTGTGACCCATACGCAGTCGCCGTACTTCTTCACCACAGCCGCCATCTCGGGCAAGAGAGGCGGATTAGTAGATATGAGGGCGTCGGCTATAGAGGTCACTCTCTCAGGAGGCCTATATTCCTCCCCCTTTACCGCCGCGCAGAGGGGTCTCACTTGCTCCGTCTGGACCGCCACGAGCTTAGGCATCTCTGATATTACGCCGGAGTTGAGTAGGTGTTTAAACCCTGCGTAAACCCCTAGGAGGAGCGTGCCGGCGGAGGTCGGCAAATATACGGCGCCCGGCGCTTTACCCAAGTTCTTTACCAGCTCGTAAGCGAGCGTCCTTATCCCGTCGCGGAACTCCGGCTGCCAGACGTGGGACGCGTAGTAGGCGCTGGATGACTCAGCCGCCTTAGCCACATCCTCCCTGCTCCCCTTTACCTTAACCACCTTGGCGCCGTAGGCCTCGATTTGCCTCAGCTTAGCGCCCCGCGCCGTCTCGGGGACGTAGATCTCCACCTCCATGCCCGCCGCGGCGCCGTAGGCGGCTATGGAGGCGCCGGCGTTCCCAGAGGAGTCCTCCGATATCCTCCTTATCCCCTTAGCGGCCAGCGCCGAGATGAGCGTAACGGAGCCACGGTCCTTAAAAGAGCCGGTGGGGTTTAAGAAGTCGAGCTTGAAGTATACGCCATCGGCCTTTACCATAGGCGTATTCCCCTCGCCTAAGCTATACCACCGCTCAATATATGGGAAGTTCTCCCTTACCTTATCACGGTAAGGGAACTCCACCTCGACCACAAAGGGGCCGCCGCACCTCCTACACCTAACCTCAAGCCCCTCCCTCTCTTTACCGCACCTAGCGCATTTGACCGAAATCATGAGCCCAATACGACTACGTGTAGGCGCCTGGCGCGCGGCCCGTCGAATTCAGCTAAGAATAGCTCTTGCCAAGTGCCCCTAACCAGCCGCCCCTCCTTTACCGGAAAGACGTAAAACTGCTTGAGGAGCGCGGTGAGCAGGTGGGCGTCTGCGTTGTCGTCTATGGCGTTATGCTCGTATTGGCCGGACTGCGGCACTAACCTCTCGAATAGGGCTACGTAATCCCTCCGCAGCCGCGGCTCATCCTCGTTGGCGAACAGCGCGGCCGTCGCGTGCGAGAGAAACGTAATTGCGATGCCCTCTCTTATGCCCGACTCCCTCACCGCCGACTCGACCAAGTCTGTTATGTTTACCAAGTCGCGCCTCTTAGAAGTCCTCACCTCGAGCTCTTTAGTATATACCCGGCACCCCACTGAGGGGCGAAAGCTAGAGCGTATAAATTTCGTAGAGGGGCTCCTCCCTCTCGGCCTCCTCCTCGGACATCAAGAGGAACTCCTTCTCGACCTCCTCCCCGGCCAACACGCGGGTCCTCTCCTCCTCCGTCAGCGCCCACGCGCCTAGGGTAAGGGCGCCCACTATATAGGGGTAGAGGCGCCCGCCCCTACGCTTGTAGTAAACCCTGAACTTCACCCTCACTATTCTCACGAAGAGCCCAGCGCCCAGCTTAATAAAGGAGCGCGGTGTCACTCATATAATACGGGGAGGCGGCGGTGCCATGGGCCAGAGGATCTCTTTCCGAGGCCTTTTCGCGCTCGCCCTAGCCGGCATATTGCCGGTGGGCGCACCGCTGGGAATAGCGCCGATTATAAAATACGCGGGGCCTGCCTCTATTTGGCCCGTCCTCTTGGGCTATCTCCTAGTCTTGATCTCGTCTTTGCCCGTCCTCGAATACGCCAGGCTTTCGCCGTTTGCCGGCGGCTACTACGGCCTCGCCGAGCTCGGCCTAGGGCTCTTCGCCGGAAAGTACACGGCTCTTATGAACTATATATACTACGTAGTTTGGCAAGCGCAGAACGCCTTATTGGCCGGCTGGTTGCTCACCAGCCTTTTGGCGTCTGCCTATGGAGGAGGCCCGCCCGCGTGGCTTTGGGCAGCCGCCGTAGAGGGCGTGTTGATCCTCTCATACCTCGGCGCAGTCGCGCCCCCCAAGAGGTATAGCGAGGACGTGCTCTTCGCCGTTTTGGCGGGCTCCACGGCATTTACGGTTGCCCTCTCGCTATACGTCGTAGCCAAATCCCATTACAATTCCCTCGACTATCTTAGCCCCCTATCGGCGCCCCCGGGCGCCATAGCGCTGGCCACCGCCGTTATGGGCTTCTGGCTCTACGTAGGCTACGGCACGCCGTTGTTCTACAGCGAGGAGGGGGCCAACCCGACGAGGGATATATGGCGCGCGATTACGTTGGCCTTGACGCTGTCGGCGGCCGTCTACGCGCTGTCGGCGTATTCCATAATTGCCGCGGTTCCGCCCAGCGACCTCGCCGCGCTGGAGTCGGCCCCTATGCCTATGTATTACGCTTGGTCCAGCTATCTGCCCGCCCCCCTCTTGCTGGGCTATGCCTTTATCCTAGCCCCTTCGGCCCTAACCTACGGAGGGCCGGCGGGCTCCCACGCGAGGTTGCTCTGGGCTATGGCTAGGGACGGCTTCGTCGATATAGGCTGGCTTAAGAGACTCGATAGAGGCGTCCCGAAGAACGCGGCGCTCTTCAACTTAGCGGTCTCCTCGGCGGTCGCCGCCTCCCTCGGGGCCTTCGCGTTCTTTACCCGAGGCTTCTCGGCGGCAACGGCCGAGGACGCTTGGCTTTACTCCTCCATATCCGCCACAACTCTCTGGTATCTACACCACGTGCAACCGGAGCTGGGCCTCTACGGATTCCTGAGGCGCCATCCAGAAGTCAAGATGCCGAGACTGAGGCGTGTGGGAATCGCCGTGGTCGCGCCGGCGATAGGCACGGCGGCTTTCGCCTACACTTTCTACGCGGCGATTGAATATAAATATAGCTATAGGGCCCCCGTCTACACGGCCTTAGCCGTAGCCGCGGCCGCCTTGGCGTACACCTACTATAAGCGGCGGCGCGGGGAACTCGGCAAGAGCACGATAAATTATATACTGGCTGAGAGGGGGGTTGTGGCGAGGCAGGGGCTCGGCACAGCGCCCGATATGGAGTACCAGAAGAGGCACTCGTAGGTCTGTATGGCCCTAGCCACGTGGAGATATCGGCCTAGGTCCAGATATCTCTCGGCTATGGGCTCCGCCAGGGCCTCCAGCTCGTTGTAGGGGCCGGCGAAGGCGTCTAGGAACTCGGTCCTCCTGTACCCCTTGCTCTTAAGCCATTTAGACAACGCGGCGCACGCAGAGCCCCAGACCGGCAGGTTCACCGTCATAGCCACCGCTAAGTCGCCCATGGTGCCGTTTAGGGCAAGCCAAGAGAGGAAGTGGGTGTAGGCCACCGCTGCTGGGTCGACTTGGTAAGACGCGGCGACGCCCAACTCCTCCGCCATGGCCCTTAAGGCCGATAGAGCGGCGTAATCGCCGTCAATTAATATTTTTACAAATTTATATTCATCTTCGGATTTAGCCTTATGCATAGAGGCCGAAAGGGCCTTTAAATCGCTGGGGACTATGTAGAGCTGGTTTAAGACGAACCTCTTTACGGCGTCTAGGCTAGGCTGCGCCACGGCGGGCGCCCTAAATACGGCCTCGTTGAGCGGCGCGATCCTCTGCCTTATCTCGGCAATTACGCCGGCCATGTCTCCCCCCTATAGGCGGCGTCCCAGAACATCAGCTCGTAGGCGCTTGCGGTTAGGAAGGGGCCTTTAAGCGCCTCGAAGTCCTCCCCCAACCCGTCCAATGTTGCTCTCAGTTCCCTAACCAACGCCTTATACTCGGGCGAGAGATATGTAGAGGCCCACTTCTTATAGATCGGCACGGGGTTCCCCTCGAGCTCGGCGGCGTGAGTCTCGGCGATTTCTTGATAAGTCCAGAAACACGGCAGGAGGGCCGCGAGGCATTGGCCGTAAGTCCCCAGCAGACACGTGGTCGATAAGAAGTTCATGTAGGCCACGTTGGTGGGGTTAGGTCTCGCCGCCTGGGCGTCCTTTAAGCTAAGCCCCAGCTCCGCCAGCATGACTTCGTAGCTCGCGAGCTCTGTAGTGAGCTCCCCGTGGGCCAGCTCAACGGCGAGCCTCATGCCGTCTAAATACGGCGCCTTTACCGCCGCCGCGGCTAATGCTTTTACAAATCCCACTAAATAATTGAAATCTTGTAGGAGATAATATCTAAATTTATCCATGGAGAGAACGCCCTTGTAGAGTTCGGACACGAAGGGATGTCTCAAGATGGCCGACCATATAGGCTCGGCGGCCTGCCTCAGCTTATTCGTCAGAGACATATTAGTTATCTAATTCCAAAATAAAAACTTATGGGCAGAGGGCGGCTCTCAAGTTCGGCGGGTTGAGACCTCCGCACTTAACGGCCCCCTGTTTAAAACGGCCGCTCATATGTTCTGCCCAGGATTAGGTAGACGCCCTCCTCCTCGCATCTGCGCCTGAGGTGCTCGGCCACGTCCGCCGGCGCAAACTCGACGGCGAGCACCTTTAGATATACGCGGCGGCCCGTGAGCCTCTCGCCGGCCTCAACAGATCTGCGCAACTGCTCCAGCAAGCCCTCAGCCTCCTCCGCGCTTCTAAGCGATACGGAGACCTCGCCGATCACCAAAGGCTCGGGGCAGAATAAGTCAACTTCCTTAAAGCCGTCTACGGGCAACGTGACGTTTACGCGAACGGTGCACTCAACGCCGCGCTCCCGCAGAAGCGCGCCGACGGCGCGAGCCGCGAAATACTCAAAGCCGCCGCCCAAGGCGTCTCTGATCTCATACAACGCAGATTGAAGCCATCTATTGAAGCGGAATTGCTCCTCCCACCGCTTCTCGTTCTCTTGCCATCTCCTCTCGTTTTCTTGCCACCGCCTCTCATTCTCCTCCAAGAACTTCTTCCAGCTCTCATACCACTCCTCCCACCTTTTCTCATTCTCTTGCGATCTTTTCTCGCTCTCTTCCCACCTCTTCATATTCTCCCGCCATCTCTCTTCGCTTAGTTGCATGAATCTATCCATCCGCTCCTTTAGCTCTCTCAACTCCCTTAGCACTTCGCCCAAGCCCAACAACCCGGCTACAGCTAGACGGAACTCCTCATCTACCTCCAGCGCCTTTAAGAACCTCTTCTTCTCCTCTGGAGTTAGCACGATAAATCCCGCGGGCTAAAATAAATCTGACGCGTCTGCCCCAAATATCGGGATTAAAAACGTAGTGAGGGGGTTATAAACGGCCTAGCGCGCGTAGTACGTCCTCGGGCCTAATCGGCGTCCCGCGGAATCTAGCCCGCCCTCCAGCGCGCCTGATGGCGTCCTCCACGGCCCTCACCACGGCAGGCGTCGTGGCGACGGTCGGCGCCTCGCCGATGCCCTTAGTGCCGGTCGGGTGCTCCGACTTGTGGGGGTTCTCGGCGAAGTGGACCTCGTACCTAGGCGCCTCGGCGGCGGTGGGTACGTTATAGAAGGCGAAGTTGGGCGTGAGCAAGTTGCCGTCTTGGTCGTATATAGCCTCCTCATATAGGGCCTGCCCAATTGCTTGTAGAACGCCTCCATGCACCTGCCCTGCGGCGAGCAACGGGTTCACCACTTGGCCCACGTCGTCGTAGGAGCGGACTAATACGGGCTTCACCACGCCGGTTTCGGGGTCGAGCTCTACGACGGCCACATATACTCCGTAGGGGAAAGTCGAGCGGGCCCTATACACCTCAGTCACCTCTAGGTTTGCCTTGGCCTTGCCCCGGTAAACGGCCTCTACGACCTCGCCTATAGATATCGATTTCCCGCCGCCGTAGAAGACGCCGTCTTTATACTCGACGGGGGTTCCGAGGAGGGCCTCGGCGGCCTTGGCGAGCTCCTCCTTTAGCCTCCTCGCCGCCAAAATAGCGGCGGAGCCCCCCGCGGTCACGGAGCGGCTCCCGTCCGTGCCCAGCCCGTCGGGCACTAGATCCGTATCGCCCCAAACGACCCTAATCTTCTCCATGGGTACCCCGAGCTCGTCTGCGACTAGCTGGGCTATGGCCGTGGCGTCCCCCTGTCCGTGAGGGGCTATTCCTAACGCGACTAGGAAGCTGCCGTCCGGCTCAGCCCTAATAACCGCCACCTCGTGGCCATAGGTGGTTATCTCGATATAATAAGAGAGCCCTACGCCCAATATCTTTCCCCTAGATTTCTCGGCCTCCGCCTGTCTAATTAGCTCGTAGTAGCCCAGGGCCTCTATTCCCTTGGCGAGCCCCTCTAGGTATTCGCCCGAGTCGTACCTAAGGCCGAACGGGTTCTCATAGGGGGCTCTCTCGACTAAATTCCTCCGCCTAACCTCAACGGGGTCCAGGCCCGTCTCGTCGGCGATTAGGTCCATTATACGCTCTATGAAGAAGGTGGCCTCAGGCCTCCCGGCGCCTCTATAGGGCCCGAGCGGGGCCTTATTGGTTAAGACCGATATGGCGCGCAGGTCTAGGTCCTTAACCCTATAGGGGCCGGGCAACATCTCGGCGGCCGTCTCGGCCAAATACCGCCCGCCCCAATCATAGGCGCCCGCGTCCGCTATCACCTCGCCCTTTATAGCCCTAAGGACGCCGTCTCTCGTGAAGCCGGCCTTATATCTAAGAATAATGGCGCGGCCGTGGGTGGCCGATTTGAAGTCTTCGCTCCTAGTGGCGGTCCACCTGACGGGTCTCCTAAGAGCATAAGCCGCCGCGGCTACCCTAATCTCCTCGGGGTAGATCTGGATCTTCGAGCCGAAAGCCCCTCCTACGTAGGGCTGGATCACCCTCACGGCAGATAAGGGCAGGTCGAGGCTCGCGGCTATCTCCCTCTTAGCTATGTGGGGCTTCTGAGTAGAGTCGTAGACTGTCAAGCTCTTGCCGTCGTATATCGCCAAGACCCCGCGGGGCTCCATGGCCGAGGGGATAATGCGTTGTATTGTGAGGACCTCCTCCACCGTTCTATCCGACGCCCTCAGGGCCGTCTCGGCGTCCCCAGCCCTCATCTCCTCCACGTGGGAGATGTTTGTGCCCAGGGACTCCTCCACTAGGGGCGCGCCGGGCTCCATAGCCCTTATGGGGTCTACCACGGCCGGGAGCGGCTCGTAGTCTACGTAGACCTTCTCCAGCGCGTCGTATAGCTTATATCTATCCGCGGCGACGACCATGGCGACCGCCTCCCCCTGGTAGCGCACTTTGCCGCCGGGCGCGAAGTCGAACGGCCTGCCCGACTCGGGCGTAAAGACGGCCACCACGCCGGGCGTGGCCAAGGCCTCCGACGCGTCTACCCTCTTAACTCTGGCGTGGGCGTAGGGCGATCTGACGAATCCCGCGTACAAGACCCCTGGGATCTCTATGTCGTCTACGTAGCGGGCGCCGCCGTATAATATGGGAAGGTCCTCGAAGCGGGGTATGGGCTTTCCTACGTACCTCATACCGCCGCCTTGACCGCCTCTATTATGTTCTGGTAGCCCGTACACCTACACAACACGCCGCCGATGCCCTCCCTTATCTCGTCCTCGGTTGGCTTGGGGTTCCTCTTCAGGAGGGCATAGGAGGCCATCAACATGCCGGATGTGCAGAAGCCGCACTGGAGCGCGTGTCTCTCGTTGAAGGCCCTCTTCAGCCTCTCGAGGAGCTCGTCGTGGTAATCCATCGTGATAATCTCTGCGCCGTCGGCTTGGACCGCCAACACGTTGCAGCTCTTGACCGGCACGCCGTTCATTACGACCGTGCAGGCGCCACAGTTGCCCGTATCGCAGCCGACCCTCACGCTCTTTATGCCTAAGTCGTCCCTCAGGAAGTGGACCAACAACTTGCGCGGCTCGACGTCGCGCTCGTAGAGGACCCCGTTTACCTTCACCCTTATTATCATAGCCCCGCCGCTCTCTTAATCGCCCTCTTAACTACGACGGGCAACACGGCCCTCCTATACTCGGCGCTGGCCCTTACGTCGGAGATCGGCTGGACCTCCTCGGCGGCCGCCGCAGCCGCCTCCTCAATGGCCCTTTCGTCCAGCCTCTTGCCGACTAGCGCCGACTCAGCCTTCGCGAGCCTCACCGGCTTAACGCCCACGCCCGTGGCCGCCAAGCCGGCCGACTCCACGACGCCGCCCTTAATCCACAACACGGCGGCTACGGCGGCTATGGCGAAGTCGTTGTGGCGCCTCGAGAGCTTGACATAGGAGGACGTGGAGGGGCATGAAGGCACGTAGACCTCGGCCACGAGCTCCCCTTGGCCCAACGCCGTGGTGTAGGGCCCGAGGAAGAAGTCGTCCGCCCTCACCTCCCTTAAGCCGTTCGGGCCTCTGACCTTTATAGACGCGCGCAGCGCCAGCGCCACCGCCGGCCAGTCGCCGGCGGGATCCGCGTGGGCGAGGCTACCCCCTATAGTGCCCATAGACCTAATCTGGGGATCCCCGATTTGGGAGGCGGCCTCTCGAAGAATTCTGCAAGGCCCTTGCTCCAGCTCTCTGTGAGTGGTCAAGGCCCCTATCCTAAGGGCCTCGCCCTCAGCCGCTATATATTTCAACTCCTTTATCCGCCCTATATCCACGAGCCTCGTGGGCGCCAAAGCCCTCAGCTTGAGCAGAGGGATTAGGCTCTGCCCTCCGGCAAGCGCCTTAGCCCCTGGGTCCTCGGCCAAGGCCCTAACGGCGTCCTCGACGCTGACGGCTCTGTAGTACTCGAAGCTAGGCGGAATCATAACGTTGATTCGACTATAATTAAAATAGTTATCCCTCCCCTATAATTAACACCGATTTCACGTCGTCGTGGGTCCAACTATAGGCTTCTTGATATTTATCCAGCGTCGCCGTCTTGGTGATGAGGCGCTTGGGCCAATCGCCGAATTTCTCCCTGGCCTCTTTGAGGTGGGCCACGGCCGTTTCGAAGTGCTTGAGGCCTGCGTTGACAGAGCCCACGACGAGCTTGTTGTTCAGCACGGCGTCTGTGAGGATGCCTCCTATGTCTTGGAGGGAGCCGCCGGGCGGATAGACGCCGAGGAGGACCTCCACGCCGCCGGGGGCTAGGCGCGCCAAGGCGTCCACGGCCACCTTAGATGAGCCCGTGGCCTCTATAATTAAGTCGTAGACGCCGCTCAAGCCCTCGTGCGCGGCGTCTATATACCTCCCCCCTATCTGTTCGACGAGCTTCGCCTTTAGGCTATCGCGGGGCCGCGTCGCCACCGCCGTCACGGAGAGGCCCTTAAGCCTCAAGACCATCGCCGCCAGCAAGCCCACAGGGCCGGCGCCTAGGACCAACGCGTTCTTCGGCCCCTCGCCTAGCCTAGCCTCGTAGAGCCTCAAGCCCAGCTCCACGCCCTTCTCGACCACCGATAGGGGCTCGGTCAACACGGCTATATCGGCAATATCCCTAGGCACCTTCACCAAATACTTGGCGTCCGTCACCGAATATTCGGCTGCATGGCCGTGGAGCCCCCATATGCCGTGCTCCAGGTAGTGGCCCACCGGGCAATAATCGACGGGGAGGTCGCAGTCTAGGGGGCGCCTAACCGTGGGCACCACTAGGTCCCCCACAGAGACGTTGTCTACGCCGTCCCCCAGCTCGGCCACCTCGGCCAAGGCCTCGTGGCCCAGTATGAGGTACTCGCTACCCTCGGGGGCTTTGCCGTACTTGCCCTCAATAATCTCCTTATCGGTCCCGCATACGCCGACCATTAAGGGCCTCAACAATACTTGCCCCCTCCGCGGCTGGGGCTTGGGGACGTCCCTTAATCGGAGCGACTCAGGTACCCCCGGGACTGTGGTTACTGCCTTCACAAAGATATA
>JZWT01000023.1 GCA_000960885.1 Thermoproteus sp. AZ2
CTACCCCCCGTGGATATACGCGAGGATTAAGACCACGTCCTCGGGCTTAAGAGAGGTATCTAGGCCCGAGAGCAATCTGACATCTACGTCGTTTACCGCTATGTATATGTCGGGCATTAGGCGGCCCCGCGGATCCCATATCCTCGCGTAGAGCTTAGGGTAGGCCTTAAGCGCGTGTATCAACTCCCGCACGGTGGACGCCTCGACCGTTAATTCGTTCCTCCCAGCCAAATTAACGAGGACCCCGGCCAGCTTTACCTTAACCACGTAATAATAACCCTATTTTTATCATGCTCTGCGCCAGATACGGGCCGGTCGCGCTCGAATATGTCGGCGGCCGCGTGAGGCTGGCGGAGGCGTGTGAGAAATACGTCGAGTTGGCCGAGTTCGTGAAATCGATAAAGGTTGAGGGCCCGCTTATAGCTCTATTAGGAATTAGGCGGGGGACGGCGGCGTCTTACTCAGCGGTCGCGAAGGCCTTGGGGCTTACGCCGAGGGCGGTCGGCAAATTGCTGGCGAAAAACCCTCTGCCCGTAATTCTGCCGTGCCACCGAGTCGTTTATGCGGACGGGAGGCTCGGCGGCTACGAGTACGGCGTCGAGGTGAAGAGGGCGCTTCTGAGGCACGAGGGCGCGCTCTGCGGAGACAGAGCGTGCCGCTTAAGCGGCGTAGAGCCGGTGGAGGGAGACGTCTATGCGGCTATCCTGAAAAGCTTAGGCCTAAACGATATATAGTGGGTTCGAGGGAGGGGGCATGGTCGTTAGGGTCAAAATAGACCGCCAGAGGTGCGTCGTGGCGCACTTCTGCCTCTTCTACGCGCCAACGATATTCATGCCGTCTTTGCCCGAGGGGAAGCCGGCCGTGATGGAGCAGTTTAGAATAAACGGAAAGCTCGACGAAGGCATAATACCCGATTCGTTGTACGAGGCCGCGAAGGAGGCGGAGAAGAATTGCCCCTCGGGGGCGATTAAGGTCTACCGCGAATGAGGCCCCGCGCCGTAGCCCTCGACGTAGACGGCGTTTTGACATATTTCAAATCCGCGTGGCAACGCCTCCACAAAATACTCGGGGTAAACGCCGAGATAAATAGGGCTTTATACTACGCCGGCTATATAGACTACGTCGAGTGGGCCATAGCAGATGTGGAGCTGTGGCGCGGCGTCCCGAGGCATATGGCCGAGGCGCGCTTCACGCCCAGGCACGGCTTCGACGAGCTTTGCTCGACGCTGGCCAAAATGGGCGCCCTGCGCATAGCCATATCCGCGGGGGTCGGCTATACGCGGCAGTTGTCGAAATGCTTTGACGAATTCTTAGTCAACGACTTAATTTATAGGGGCAATGCGGTGGACGGGGTAGAGGTCGTGGTGACGAACACCAATAAGGGCGATGTCCTGAGGAGCGTGTTGTCTAAATACGGCATATCCCCCGACGAGGCTATCGCCGTAGGCGATAGCGAGACGGACATACCCTTATTCCGCATCGCCGGATTCTCCATAGCTTTTAACCCGACTAGCGAGGCCGTGGCCAGGGCGGCCAACGTAGTGATTAGATCCCATAGCCTCACGCCTCTGGCCAAATATTTGAGGGCCATAACGGCGAATAGCTAAAAATTTACTAATAGCGTAATTTCACACAATCGTTAATTATAAATATTTATTTAAGAAATATTAGATATATATTTTGTTCTATTTTACAAATAATTAGCAGTTATCGCATTTTTCTATAAATGCAAAATTTTTAATATTGCTCATTTCGCAGTCTATGGCTAAAAAATATGTATATGAGTTCCGCGAAGCCGATCATAGAAATAAGAAGCTCTTCGGCGGGAAGGGGGCGAGCTTAATCCAGATGACTAAGCTCGGCTTGAGGGTTCCGCCCGGCTTCATCATAACCACCGAGGCCTGTAAAGACTTCTTTACGCCGAGGAGGGCCGAGATAGAGGAGCTCGAGGCCTTGCTAATGAAGCAACCGCCCCCCGAGGTGAGAGACGCCGCGATAAAGAAGCTCTTCTCAATTATAGATAGCCTAGATATGCCGCCGGGTCTCTGGGACTCCGTCGTAGAGTATATGCATAGGCTAGAGGCTGAGGCTGGCCGCAAATTCGGCGACCCCGAAAACCCCTTGCTCGTCTCGGTGCGCTCAGGCGCCGCGGTGTCTATGCCGGGCATGATGGACACGGTCTTAAACCTGGGCCTAAACGACCAGACCGTTAAGGGCTTGGCTAAGCAGACAGGCAATGAATGGTTCGCCTACGACGCCTACCGCCGCTTCGTCAACATGTTCGGGAAAATAGTGCTCGGCATAGACGACAAATTGTTCTCGGGCGTCTGGGAAGAGATAAAGAGGAAGTACGGCGCCAAGGAGGACCCCGAGGTGCCCGTCGAGGGGCTTAAAGAGGCTGTAGAGCGCTTTAAGGCCATAATAAGGGAGCAATACGGCGAATTCCCACAAGACCCCTGGGAGCAGCTGAGGCTCGCCATAAAGGCCGTATTCCGCTCTTGGGATAACCCGCGCTCCATCTTCTACAGAGCGGCCAACAAGATAACCCCAGACGTGGCCGACTGCACCGCCGTCAACGTCGTCACCATGGTCTTCGGCAATATGGGCTGGGACTCCGGCACCGGCGTAGTGTTCTCGCGCGATGTGGCCACCGGCGAGAATAAGCTGTACGGGGAGTTCCTGCCGGTGGCTCAAGGCGAGGACGTAGTCGCGGGCATCCGCACCCCTATGGATATAGAGGAGTTCCGCAAGAGGTTCCCCCACTTGTACGACGAGCTTTATAGAGGCGTGAAGCTGTTGGAGAAGGAGAATAAGGATGTGCAAGACGTGGAGTTCACCGTGGAGCGCGGCAAGCTCTACTTCTTGCAGTGCCGCAACGCGAAGATGACGCCCCTCGCCAGAGTGAAGACGGCCGTTGATATGGCCAAGGAGGGCGTTATAAGTAAGGATGAGGCCATATTGAAGGTCTCGCCGGACCACGTATTACAGCTGCTCTACCCGCGCATAGACCCCAAGGCCAACGCAAAGCCCGTCGCCAAAGGCCTGCCCGCCAGCCCAGGCGCGGTTTCGGGCCAGCTGGTCTTCCACCCCGACGACGCGGTGAAGTGGGCCAGGGAGGGCAAAAAGGTCTTACTCGCAAGAGTTGAAACTAAGCCGGACGACGTGCACGGCTTCTACGCGGCGGTCGGCATATTGACCAGCAGAGGGGGTATGACGAGCCACGCTGCTGTGGTGGCCAGGGCCATAGGGAAGCCGGCCGTAGTAGGCGCCGAGTCCATCGAGATAGACGAGGCAGGCAAGGCCCTCAGAGTCAATGGGCAGGTGCTTAGGGAGGGCGATTGGGTTACTATAGACGGCAACACGGGCAATGTGTATATAGGCGTTGTGCCCACGGTTGAGCCCGAGCTTATACCAGAGCTCGACGAGCTGCTCAAGTGGGCCGACGAGGTTAGGAGGCTCGGCGTAAGGGCCAACGCGGATCAGCCCGACGACGCGGCTATAGCTAGGAAGTTCGGCGCAAAGGGGATCGGCCTGCTGAGAATAGAGCGCATGTTTAGGAGGCCCGAGCGCCTAGAGCTCTTGAGGAAGGTTATCTTGGCCGAAAATAAAGAGGAGAGGATAAAGCACTTGGAGCCGCTCTACAAGATGTTGAAGGGCGACTTCAAGGAGATATTCAAGGTTATGGACGGCTTGCCCGTCATAGTGCGCCTCATAGATCCGCCCCTCCACGAGTTCTTGCCTAAGCCCGAGGAGGTCCTGCAACAAATATATGAGGCCAAGGCCGGCGGCAGAGACGTCAAGGAGCTGGAGTGGCTGTATAATAGGGTCAAGGCGCTACAAGAGGCCAACCCGATGCTGGGCCACCGCGGCGTCCGCGTAGGCGTGACGTACCCCGAGTTCTACTACTATCTATCTAAGGCTATACTCGAGGCCGCGGCGGAGTTGAAGAGGGAGGGCCACAACCCAATAGTCGAGATAATGATACCGCAAGTAAGCGACGTCGTGGAGATACGCTACGTGAAAGAGCACGGCATATTGCCTGCGCTGAGTGATGTGGAGAAGGAGTTCGGCGTAAGGCTCTCCGTCAAGATAGGCACAATGGTGGAGACCGTTAGGGCTTGCCTCACCATGGACAAAATAGCCAAGGAAGTCGACTTCATATCCTTCGGCACCAACGACTTAACGCAAGCGGTCTTCAGCTTCAGCCGCGACGACGCCGAGAATAAGTTTATACCGCAGTACCTAGAGCTGAAGATACTCAACGCAGATCCCTTCGAGACCCTAGACGTAGAGGGCGTGGGCAAGCTCGTGGAGCTGGCCGCAAAAACCGCGAAGGAGGTAAACCCCGATATAGAGGTGGGGGTCTGCGGAGAGCACGGCGGCGACCCCAAGTCGATATTCTTCTTCCACAAGACGGCGGTCGATTACGTCAGCGCCTCGCCGTTTAGAGTGCCGCTGGCTAGGCTGGCGGCTGCGCAAGCCCAGATATTAGAAAAGCTGGGCGGAAAAGGCCCCGAGGCCGAATAATACCGCGTTTTAAGGCGGCTCTTCCCCAAGTTTTGCTCAGCGGCTCGCCGCCTCTATGTAGGGGCCGGCCCCCTCTCCCGGACCTCCTCCGTTTCGCCGGCACGCCGGTCGGCGCAGGCCCTACGGCCTGGCCGCCAGCTGAGGCGAGCCCCGAGGCGCCGGAACCTCATCGCCCCGGCCTGCCGACGCGCAGGGGCTACGGCTGGCCCGACCCGGGTTTCGGGCCCCCCAGACCTAGGGCTCCTCTCGGAGGGGCGGGCGGCGCCCGCCCAGCCCAGCCGACCCCGGGTCGACCAACCGCGCCTACCCGCGCGCCGGCAGGCGGGTCGCTCAGCCCAGCAATCCCCGAACGCCCGCCTCCCGGCTTAGGAGTGCTCCTGCGGGGAGGGCCTATAATAAATCGGATAGTTAAATTTTCAGTCTGGGACGGCGTCTTCACTAGTCGTAATATCGGTGCTCATCACAGCCTTACTTCCGCTACCTCCTCACCTGTATATATATCGATGATGCTCATGGCGCCGCCCGACAACAACGCGACCTTAGGTCTCGCGTGCTTATAGGGCCCCGCCTTAGACGAAAACACTGTGTGCACCACGCCTAAATGTACCGCGTAGCCTGACTCCACATAGAGGTGGCCTCTGACTATCCGCCGCAAGCCCTCCCTCTTTAAGAAGGCCTCCGTCGGCCTGCGGCCGAACAGCCATATGCCGAAGCCCCTGGGGCTAGGCCTATACGTCTCGCACTCGCACGGGTCGTTCCAGAGGGCTTGCCAAGCTATTGGGTCGGCCGGCATAGCTAAGTCGGAGGCCCTCCTCAAATCCTCTATCGGGGCGGGCTCCATGGAGGGCTCCCTCAGCGGTATTCCGCCGTGAACGGCGAATATGGAGCCGTTAACAACGGCGGCTAGGGGCATTTTGGCGAACATGTTCTCTATATTTCTATATATTTCGAGGCAGTTGGGCATCTGCTTAAGGAGGCAGAGCTCGTCTAGGAACCCCTCCTCCTTATTCATTATAGCCGACTCGTGATTTCCCCTAAGCATATAGGCCCTGCCCTCTAGATAAAGACCAAGCGCCGTCTCCAAGACCTCGACTCCGTGGGTCCCCCTATCCACGTAATCCCCTAAGAATAAAATTTTCTTATTCCACCGCTTTAATATCTGTTCGAGAGTTTCAATATCTCCATGTAAATCTCCTACTATTACTAATTCGTCCTCATTTATATTCAATACTAGGCCATTCCTCGAGAATTTATCGGCGGCTTCGGCTACTAGCTCTAGTAGCTTCACAAAACTCCCTTTTTAATGGAAATAATTAATGTAACGCCGCCTCTCAGCGCGCCGCGGAGCGCTACAGCCTAAAGAGCCTCGCCGCGTTCGTGTAGAGCCTCTCCTCGACGACGTCGCGCGGCTCTTTCCAGACCTCGGCTAAAAGCCCTATGGTCTCGCCTATCATGGCCGGGGTCAGCCTCATGCCTCTGTACTCGTAGGGCCCGTCGCTCTCGGCCACGACTAAATCTCTGCGCACGGCCTCGGCGACTGCGCGGTGCTTCTGCTGTATCTTGACCGCCGGGTTGACGGAGACGTAGTAGCCGAGGGCCCCTATCTCCTCTAGCAGATCTAGCGGGCCGGTGTACCAGTGTATAAGCGCTCTGTCTACATCGGCTTTTCTAAGGGCCTCCACTACGTCCCTCCACGCGTCGGGCGCGTGTACGTTTAACACTAGGCCGTACTCCTTGGCCAGCCTTAAGAAGGCCGAGAAGAACTCCCGCTGCTTTTCGTAGGTCTCCGGCACAAATCTCTTGTCGAGCCCCACCTCGCCTATGCAGGGCACCTCCTCCTTCTCGATCATGCGGAGAACCTCGGCGAGCTCCTCGGGCTTCGCCTTGCCGACTTGCCACGGGTGTATGCCCAGGCAGGGGTATACGCCTATGGCCTTAAGCGCAAGGGTCCTCTTCGACGACTGTAAATCGTCGGAGACGGCGACCAGCCCTATGCCCCTGAACTCGGCGAGCTCCTCGTCCTTAAACTCATGGCAGTGGCAATGGGAGTCTACGAGCACGGGCTAATATCCGCCCATTAATTAACACTTCGCCACCTCGACTACGCTGTAGTTCAGCCTCGGAGTCCCGCCGTAGGGGTTGGGAGCGCCGTCCACGACGGCGTTTATAGGCGCTCCGTCGAGCGATTTAGGTATGCCCCTCATCAACAGAACCCCGGGCGGCACCGAGGGGTCCGGCTCGGCCACGGCCTTCACCCTAACGCCGCGCGCCTCTAGGCATATAACGCCGCTTAAGCCGTGGGAGGGGTTCACGTATACCACCGGCCTTATGGGCCCGTTCTCGGCCGTAAACTGAGTGTTCGTGTGTAGGGGCTCTGAGGTGAACGTGAGGACGAGGCCGCGGGGCGGCCTCGTATACGCGGGCAGCGGCGGGAGGCCAAGGGATTTGGCGGTCTCGCTATACAGCTCCAGCCTCCCCGTCTTAGTCTTAAAGGACATCGGATCCCCCCTCCTCAACGCGACTATCCTCTTAGACTTAAGCTCGCTAAGCGATACCCCGGCCGGCGAAAGGGCCCTCTCCACGGCCGCCCAGGGGTCCTCCGCCAGCAGGGGGTGGCCCCCTAGGCCCATGAGCTTCCCCAACTCCCTTACGACCCAGTGCTCCGGCTTAGCCTCGCCCACGGGCTCGGCCACGGCCTCATTGTATATCAAGAGCTCGTGCCAATAGCCGTACACCACGTCGTCTTTTTCCAAATAGGTGGGGGCCGGGAGCACCACGGAGGCGCATTGAGCCGTCTCCGTCATGGTGACGTCGTGGACGGCCAAGAATAGGTCGCCCCTCAGCGCCGCCTCGCATATCTTATCGCCGCCGGGGAGGGTCGCGGCCGGGTTGCTGTTCCAGACGTACATAGCTCTCAGCTTCGGCGCCTCTTCGCCGACTAGCCCCATGGGCACGACCCTAGAGGGCTTGGCGAGGTGCAACCCCCTCAAGTAGTCGAAGTCTATGCCCCAGGCGCCGGAGTTGGAGTAGAAGAAGCCGAGCGGGTCGCCGAGCAGGGCGTGGATGAGGGATATGGCGCGCACGGCGTCGCCGCCGTTGAGGGTCCTGCCCAGCGCAAAGCCTATCACCGTCTTAGGCCTCCCCCTATAGAACTCCACCAGCTCGTAGAACGTCTCTGCGCCGACCCCTGTCTCCTCGGCGACTTTCTCCGGCGTGAACTCATCGACGTATCGGGCGAACTCCTCGAAGCCGTAGGCGTATTTAGAGATGAAGTCGGCGTCGTAGGACCGCGACCTTATGAGCTCCCTCGCTACGCCTAAGGCCAACACCACGTCTGTGCCAGGCCTAACGACGACGGGGAGAGACGCTTGTTTAAGAGTCTCGGTCACGGCCACGTCCACCGCCGCTATCCTGGCGCCGCTCCTCCTCAGCGGGATCCACGCGTGTATAAAGCTCACGGCCGCGTTTACGCCCCAGAAGACCACGGACCTAGCCGACAACAGCTCCTCAGGCAAGGCGCCCCAGCTCCTCCCCCAGTGCAGCTTCAGCGCCGCGTGGCCCTCAGCGCTACAAATGGAGTAGTCCGTCGAGGCGGCCCCCATGGCGTTGAAGAGGCGCGCGGGGTAGTACCAAGTTAAGAGGCCTTGATTTCCGTCGTATTCTACGTGTAAGACCTCCGCCGGGTCGGCCGACTTTAAGGCCTCGGCGATCTCCTCAAGGGCGCGGCCCCACGAAACTTCGACGAAGCCCCCCTCTTTCCTTATGAGGGGCTTCCTCAGCCTATTGGGGGAGTAGAGCCTCTTCACGTCGGCCCTCCCCCTAGGGCAAGTAAAGCCGTATGTGGGATAGAGGGGGGACGGCCGTAGATCTATCAAGCGCTGGGCCTTAACGGGCTCAAATACGCATGTGTCGTAGCAGTCGCGAGTACAAGCTATCGGGGCCACGACGTAGGCGACTTTTATATAATAATATTAGTCGCCTTCTAATGCGCCTGCCTGGATACGAGGAGGTGGTCAAGGCGTTGGCCGCGAAGTCAGGCCTAGACCACCTCTCCAGAGCCGTCGTCTACGTAGTGTCGACGAATTCCAAGTCGAGGGCCTACGCGAGGATTTGGGGCGTGCCGCAGCCTCTGCAAGAGGCGCTCGGCGTAGGCCCCGCCTATATAATAGAACTGCTCCCAGACTTCTGGGCCCTCAGCTGTAGAGATAAGGCGAGGGTCCTAGCCCACGAGCTGGCGCATATCCCTAAAACCCTCAGCGGCTCGGTAAGGCCGCACAACAGAGCCTTTTGGCGCGATTATAGGTTGATTAACGCTAGGGCTGACGGCGTCTGCGACTTGATAAATTCGTTGGGCGAGGGGAGTAAAGCGTAGGGGCCCGCCGCGTTATTGGGGCGGGGGCTTGCCCAAGGGGAACGACGGCTCTCTGAGGATCTTAACGGCTACGTATATCCCGAGGCCTATATATATTAGCGCCGATAAGGGCAGGAGAGGCCTTAAGTCTACGAGCCTCAACGCGGCGGCGGCCGCCGCAATTCCGGGGAGGTATGGGGGCCAGCTCGGCACGCGCCTTAAGAACACTGAGGGGTTAAACCAAGGCACGCAGAGGCTGAACATAATGACCGAGATGCCTAGATAGAGGAAGTGGAACGTAGGCGCGCCTAGAAGGCCCAACGGGGAGAGGAGGGGCAGGGCTCTGCCTATAATAGTGCCCCACGAATAGGGCTCCCTCGACACATACACGCCGTTGAGCGCCAGAAACGCGGCAAATATCGCGGCTATTGCTATGGCCGGCTGTATGGGGGAGAAGTATAGGGCTAGATATATCGCGGAGAAGGCCAAGGCCCTCCACGTCTCTATCCTCTTCCTCCTCTTCGAGTTATCGACCCTCATAATTAGGCTTAGGGCCGAGGCGGCGGGGAAGGAGAGGGCGAGGCGCCAAGGCTCTGCGGCTAAGGCCAGCGCTATTAAGCCGGCGACTACCAACGCATTGGGCAGCGCGTTTTGGCCCCTAAAGCCGGGCGCGTATATGGCTATGTAGAGGGCTGAGAAGGGTAGCCATAAGAACGGCGTCTTGAACGCGTAGCCGAGGGCGCCTAGAATAAAGGCGGCGGCCAAGGCGTAGCTCACGGCCGGCTTAGGCATAGTATTCGTGAAGGCGGGGTGTTGCAGGTACATAACGGAGAAATAAAATGATAGGAGCCCCAACGTCATCAAATCGACGTGGAGCCCTACGTTGTAGCCCACAGACGCGAGGCCCGACAAGAATAAGGCGAAGGACGCGACCATAAAGGCCTTAGAGACGTTGATTAGGGCTATATTCGCTATGAAGTATCGGCGCGGGGGCGATTTGCCTATCGGGTACCAGAGCATTAGTCCGTCGTCTGGGCTATTACGTCGATTAGGTCCTTCGGACATATATCGCTTATAAGCGCCTCGGCCCTCTTGCCCACGGCCTCCGTCACCAGGCCGGCCTTATACAGCCTAACTAGCTGGTAAAGGGTCCTGCACGCCATGGCTTTTTCTATGCCGTATTTCTCAACGGCGGCCCTCAGCCTCTCGTCGGCGAGGTAGTACATGGAGGGGCCGGCCGCAGCGTTAAAAAGACTAGAGCGGCTTAACAGGAGTTACTGCGCCGCAGGCGGTGCAACGCATGACGTATATTCTGCCCTCCCTCTGCAATATGGTGTCTATCGAGCCGCAGACGGGGCAGACTACATAGTATTTGAGGTACCGCTCGTAGACTGCCTCGACGACCTTCGGCGATCTCTCACCGCTTATTATTAGGGTCTCGCCGTCTATCATGCCGGGCGCGGCGAGCTCCTTTTGGAAAAAGCGGGCGATGTGGGTAATATCCCGGTTAAGCCTCTTAGCTATTTGGCCCAAGTTCGAGACCAACAGTCCTCCTCGGGAGGTTCTGGACCTCTAACTTAGGTATCTCGGCCCTCCTCTGAGCCCTCGGAGTGACGACCTTATAGGCCCTATCCAAGAGTTTTAGATATTCGTCTTTAGACGACACGTATGCGGGTTTTCAAAACGCCTTTAAATATTCGTAGCCTGACGAGCCTAAACTCTCTCTATCACTACAGCTGCGCCCTGGCCTCCGCCTACGCAGAGCGTGGCTACGCCGTAGTCCTTGCCCTCGATTTGTAGCTGCCTGGCCAATGTGCCGATTATACGCGCGCCCGTCGCGCCGAGCGGGTGGCCTATGGCTACGGCGCCGCCGCGCTTATTTACGCGGTCCTCCTCTATGCCCAGCTCCTTTATAGCGTATAGGGTCACGACGGCGAAGGCCTCGTTTATTTCCCATAGGTCTATCTGCTTGGCGGTGAGCCCAGCCCTCTCAAGCGCCTTTCTCGACGCAGGGACGGGGCCCTTGCCCATGACAGCCGGCGGAACCCCGGCGAAGCCGTAGCTGACCAACCTCGCCATGGGCTGGAGGCCGTACCTCTTCACGGCCCTCTCCGACATGAGCAACACGTAGGCGGCGCCGGTATTAAGCGGGGAGGAGTTGCCGGCGGTTATGGTGCCGTCGGCCTTAAAGGCCGGCTGCAACTTAGCGAGCTTCTCCAGGGTGGTGTCGGGCCTTATGGACATGTCTGAGTCGACGACGATCTTCTTGCCCTCTTGCTCCACCTCGACGGGTATTATTTCGCCCTTGAAATAGCCCTCTTGCAACGCCCTATAGGCCAATTGATGGCTCCTAAGAGACCAGCGGTCCATCTCCTCCCTAGTTATTTTGGCCTCCTCGGCCAGCCTCTCCGCGGTGAGGCCCATCACGTAGCCTATGTTTAGCTCGTAGAAGGCGTACTCCTCGGTGAAGAACTTGGGGTTCGTAATGACGTGGGGGTTATCATACATGGGGACCCTAGACATGTGCTCGACGCCTCCCGCTATCACTATATCGGCCATCCCGGCGGCTATCTCGCTGGCGCCGAGGGCCACCGAGGTTATGCTGGAGGCGCACTGCCTATCCACGGCGGCGGCCGGCACAGTGACGGGCAACTTAGACGCGAAGACCACGTGCCTTCCGCCGTAGAGCCAGCCCTCGCCGACTTGGAAAGCCATGCCCGTTATTAAGTCGTCTATCTCCTCCGGCTTAATGCCGTTTCTCTCAATTAAATTCCTCACCACGATGGCCGCCACCTCTTCGGGCCTCATGTTGTAGTATATGTCGCGTTGCAGCTCTTTCCTAGTCAGGCGGCTGAACGGCACCCGCCTGAAGTCGACTATGTATACGTTTCGGAGGCTCATCTCCCCTTATATTGAGGCTTTCTTTTCTGTAGAAACGCGGACACGCCCTCGTATAAGTCCTCGGTGGAGAACACTACGCCGAAGTGCGCGGCCTCTAGGTCTAGGCCCGTCCACAGCGGCGCCTCGTAGCCGAAGTTCACGGCCGCCTTAGCCATGGCTAGCGCTATGGGCGGCTTCTCGGCCAGCTTAAGCGCTAGGGAGCGCGCCTCCTGCTCCAGCCTCTCGGGCGGCACGACCCTGTTCACAAGCCCTATCCTCTCTGCGTCTTTGGCCGAGATGTAATCGCCCGTGAATATGAGCTCCTTAGCCCTCGCCAGGCCTATCAGCCTGGTAAGCCTCTGCGTGCCCCCGCCGCCTGGGAATAGGCCTATGTTGACCTCGGGCTGGCCCAACTGCGCTGTTTCAGCCGCTATCCTTAAGTCGCACGCCAAGGCCAGCTCAAGGCCTCCGCCCAGAGTGTACCCGTTCAACGCGCAGATAACCGGCCTATCCAGCCTCTCTATCTTTTCAGCTATATCGTGTAATTTCCTGGAGAGCCTATAGGCCAAGACAGGAGTTGTGCCCACAAAGCCCGTGATGTCGGCGCCTGCGGAGAAGGCGCGGCCCACACCGGTTATGATGACGGCCCTCACCTTGTCGTAATCGGCGTTGGCGAGCTCGTCCAACGCAGCGGATAGCTCCTCCATCATTTTGGCGTTGATCGCGTTTAGGCGCTCCGGCCTATTGAGTATTATCCAAGCGATGGGCGGCTCGTACCTGATAATTATGGTCTCCAGCCTCTTCTCCTCTGCCTTTACATATATATAGAAGCCTTCGCCCGACTTCCTCCCCAGCTTCCCCTGTTGCGCCATCTGCCTCAGGAGCGGGTCCGGCTCGTATTCCTCGAAGCCGGTCTTAGCCTTTAAGTCCTCGAGGGACTTAACCACTACGTCTACGCCGAACTCGTCGGCGAGCTCCAGCGGGCCCTTGGGCCAATTAAGGCCCAGCTTAACCGCCTTATCCACGTCCTCCTTAGTCGCGATGCCCTCCCTCACTAGGTACGCGGCCTCGTTTATCGCCGGGGCCAACAGCCTAACTACGTCGACTTTTTCGCCGGCCTCCTTAGGTATCTGCGGCCACTGGAATTTGCCCGGCGCCGGGTATTTGTAGAAGCCCTCGCCCGACTTTACGCCGAATTTCTTCGAGGAGCACTTCTCCGTTATTAGGGGGCAGGCGTGTGCCTTGAACCCGCGCTTAGACATGGCGTCCCCGATGAAGCACACGACATCTATGCCGACGTAGTCCATCAACAAGAAGGCGCCCATGGGCAAGCCCGCCTTATTTATCAAGGCCGAGTCCACGCCTATGATATCAGCCTCGCCCTTGGCCACAGCCCAGCAGGCCGCGTCGCTGGCCCTGGCGAGTATCCTATTCACAATAAAGCCGGGCACATCCCTATTCACCACGACTGTTTGTTTGCCCAGCTTCTGCGCATATTCGACGACCTTCTTGACGGTGTCGTCGCTGGTGTAGGCGCCCTTAATCACCTCGACGAGCGGCATAAGCGGCGGCGGGTTGAAGAAGTGCATGCCCACGATCAAGGGCCTTCTCTCGGGCTTTACCGCCTCGGCGATCTCCGTGATGGGCAGAGACGATGTGTTGGTGGCCAATATAGCGTTGGGCGGGGCGCATCTATCGGCCTCGGCGAATACCTTGCGCTTAGTCTCTATCTCCTCGATGACCGCCTCAACCATTATCTCGGCCCCGTCAACGGCCCTACACACATCGTTTACTATGGGCTTTATCCTAGAGAGGATGGCCTTGACGTCCTCTTTTAATTGGCCTCTCTCCGCAAATTTATTCAGGGACCACTCTATATTCTGCAAAGCTCGCCTCAAGAAATCCTCGGCGACATCCACGAGGGCCACCTCGTAGCCGGCTATTGCGAACAGCTCGGCGATGCCGTGGCCCATTGTGCCCGCGCCAATAACTGCAACTTTAGCCATAAACCCCTACTTACTTATTCTTTTAAATTATTATTCCGTCGAATGTCTAAATAGCTCTATATTTAAACTTTATATAAAAACCATGAGTTCTAAATTCATATAAATATCTATTTGACTCCCTTATTCTTTTTATTAATATATTTTTACTTATACTGTTTTAAATAATAACTTAGATATAAAAATAGGAAATTTCACTACTTAGACGTAGTACCTTGTAGCTTAGCAAGCTCCTGGGCCTTAAGCTCTCTCCTCAAGATCTTGCCCACAGCCGACTTAGGCAGCTCATCCCTAAACTCAACGGCGCGGGGGCGCTTATAGGGAGCTAGCCTCTCAGCAGCCCACTTAGCTATCTCGTCCGGCGAAACCTTGCCCTTGCACTCGTCTTTTAAGACCACGTAGGCCTTGGGCACCTCGCCGGCCTCGGGATGCGGTATGCCCACGACGGCGGCCTCCTTAACGCAGGGGTGTTGGTAGAGCACCTCCTCGACTTCGCGCGGGAAGACCGAGTAGCCCTTATACTTTATCATCTCCTTCTTCCTATCGACGATGTAGAAGTAGCCCTCCTCGTCCATATACGCCATATCCCCCGTCCTAAGCCACCTATGCCCGCAACACTCGAAGAAGGCGGCCTCGTTCTCCTCCGGCCTGTTGTGGTAGCCCTTCATGACTTGCGGCCCAGATATAACTAATTCGCCCACTTGGCCCGGCGGCAATAAGACGGGCTTTTCGGGGTCTGCCACGGCGGCGTACGTCGAAGGTATAGGCAGGCCTATGGAGCCCGGCTTATGCCTCCCATTAAAGAGCGGGTTTAAGTGCGTGACGACGGCGGTCTCGGTCATGCCGTAGCCCTCCCTAAGCGGCGTCCCCGTAATCTCCTCGAACTTTTTGGCGACCTCGACTGGTAGTGGAGCCGCGCCGGATATGCAGAAGGCTAGGCTACGTAAATTGTAATGTTTCACATCGGGGTTATTTATTATCATATTAAAAAGCGTCGGGACCCCGTGTAGCACTGACGCCTTATACTTCTCTATATCTTTAATCATGGCCCTGATATCGGGCCTAGGGTATACTAGAACCGTGCCCCCGTCGTATATGGCGTAGTGCATAACTGTTACTTGGCCGTAGATGTGGTACCAAGGCAAGGCGCCCACTAAGACTAGCGGCGCATCCGCGGAAACCCCTCTCTTCCGCCTCACTACATCGTACAGCGGTTTTAACTGTTGTAGGTTTGCTGATATGTTGCCGTGTGTTATCTCGGCGCCCTTTGGGACCCCCGTCGTGCCGCCGGTGTACATTAAGGCCGCTAGATCCTCCGCCGGATTTATAGGGGCCCTAGAGGTCTCCCTCTCGTATTTGAGGAGGTCTGTATACTTAACCACGCCGCCTCCGTAGGGCACCTTCGGCGGCTTTACCCTGGCCCTCGCTATCGGCCTCATTAGAGGCGGCATATAGTCGGTTATGCTGGCCACCACTATCTTCTCGAACTTAGCCCCCTCGGCCAACGCGCCCTTGACTTTATCGTACTGGACGTCCATTGTGACGAGCACCTTGGCCCCCGAGTCCTCGGCTTGATGGGCTACCTCTCTAGGCGTGTAGAGCGGGTTCATGGGCGTGACTACTGCGCCTATCTTCAACGCGGCGTAGTAGGCCACGGCGAAGGCTGGGTGATTAGGCATATACAACGCGACGACGTCGCCCTTAGATACGCCGAACTCCCTCAAGGCCTTGGCGAGCCTATCGCTGTGGTCCCCTAGAGTCCTATAGCTGATGCGCGCGCCGAAGAATATGTAGGCTGGCCTATCGCCGAATTTGGAGGCCGTTCCGTCCAAATAGGCGTATAGGGGCTCGGGCCTTATGGGGACCTCCGCCGGTATCCCCTCGTCGTAGTTCTTGCTCCACACCCTACTCTTTATATATTTCTCGAAAATCTCCAACGGCTCCACAGATAAATGATTAAAATTATTTAAAATTATTGCTTTAGCTGTTGGTCGAAATAAAAATTTATAATAGTTTACGCGGAGGAGGCCATGGTATTCCCGTTGGACAGCATAGAGGACTACTCGGTCGTGTTAACGCCGGAGCACGAAATGTTTAGGAAGGCGGTTAGGGAATTCGTAGAGCGAGAAATAGCGCCGAGGGTCATGGAGATAGAGGAGAAGGACGAGGCGCCACGCGATATATTGAAGAAAATAGCCGAGCAGGGGTTCTTCGGCATAGGGATACCCGAGAAGTACGGGGGCCAGGGCGGCGACCACAGAATGGCCACTATAATGAGCGAGGAGTTCTGCAGGGTGATGCCGGGCCTCAGCGTCTACTTCGGCACAAACGAGCTCTTCTTGACGCCTATTATGCTCTTCGGAACCGAGGAGCAGAGGCAGAAGTACGTCCCGCCGATAGCTAGGGGCGAGAAGCTCGGCGCCTTCGCCGTGACGGAGCCTTGTTGCGGCAGCGACGTGGCCGGGATACAGACCAGGGCCGAGAAGAAGGGCGATAGGTGGATAATCAACGGGCGCAAGGCCTTTATCTCCAGCTCAGACGTAGCCGACTACTTCATAGTCTTGGCCAGGACCTACCCGCCGCCCGATAGGAGGCTCAGATATCTAGGCCTCACCTTCTTCATAGTCGAGAGGGATACGCCCGGCTTTAGGGTGGAGCAGTGCTATCACAAGATGGGCTTGCACGGAGACCACGCATGCGAGCTCGTGTTCGAGAACGTGGAGGTGCCCGACGAGAATAGAGTGGGCGAGGAGGGCATGGGCTTCATCTACGCCATGGAGACCTTCGACAGAACGCGTATAGGCGTGGCCGCCCAAGCCGTCGGCATGGCCCAGGGCGCCTTTGAGAAGGCCTTCCAATACGTCCACCAACGCCAAGCCTTCGGCGTGCCCGTTGCCTACTTCCAAGCAATTCAATTCAGCCTAATGGATATGGCCGCCAAGCTCATGTCGGCGCGCCTATTGACCTATTTAGCGGCTAAGCTAGCCGACGACGGGAGGAGGGAGTTCACCTTCGTGGCATCGCTCGCCAAGTTCTACGCGACGGAGGTGGCTGAGGAGATAATCTCAGAGGCCATAAACCTACACGGCGGAGTCGGCGTGATAATCGAGACGGGTATAGAGCGGTTCCTGCGCGACGTCAAAATCACGCAGATATATGAAGGCGCCAACAACATACAGCGCTTGACCGCCTATAGGCAACTAATCAGGTTGTTGAGGGAGAAGGGCCAGATACCGGAGGAAGTCGCCAAATTAGTGACGTAGGCCGCCTTAGGCGGCCGTCAACACAGCGTTTTCAATTACTCGGCTACGGGGGCAGTTTAGCTATGACCTTGCGCAAGGTCTTCCCGTCGGGGGTTCTGAACAGAGCTATGACTATGCCGGGCTTCCCCTTGGGCTGGAGCACCCAGACCTTCTCCGGCTTCAACTTATACCGCCTCCCTCCCACCTCCACCTCGTATTCTTGGTCGAGCAGCTCGGCCACGTCTAATCTTCAACTTGGCCTTATAAGCCTATAAGCAAATATTTTTAAGGGGCCCATATATAGGCCTATGCTCCCTAGGGCCTTCGTCACCAGCGTGGTGGGCAGCTGGCCTAGGCCCAAGTGGCTGCTGGAGGCCTTCGAGCGCCGAGAGGCCGGCATAATAGACGACGAGACGCTCAAGATATATATGGACGACGCAGTGAGGCTGGCCATAAAGGACCAGGAAGAGGCCGGCATAGACGTGGTGACCGACGGCGAGCAGAGGCGCACCTCCTTCGTGGCGTTTGTGGGCCAGAAGCTGAGGGGGTTTAAGGTAGTTAAGGTCGAGGAGCTCCACCCAGACGCCCGCGAGATAATGAAGAGGCATAAGGCTCCGTTGACCATATGGCGCCCCGTAATAGCGGGGCCCATAGAGGACAGCGTATTGGCGGCCGACGAGGCCCAATTCGCTAGGCAAGTCGCCTCTAGGCCCATAAAGGTCACTCTCCCCTCGCCCTACTTAATAATGTGGGAGTCGTGGCACCAGCGCATCTCGGCGCCTTACTATCCTAGGCCGGAGGACGCGGCGGAGGCCTACGCGAAGGCCTTAAGGCGCGAGGTGGCCCGCCTAATCGACGCGGGCGTCGCCTTTATTCAGCTCGATGAGCCCATGTTGGGGGACCTCCTAGAGGCGGCCGAGAACGAGCCCGACCGCTATAAGAAGGTGGCCCAGGAGATATACGGCCAGAAGTATAGGGGGCTTAAGGACGAGATAAGGCTCGCCGTAGACCTCGTAAACGAGGTGGTGCAGGGCTATACGACCTCCGTGAGGATAGGCATGCACCTAGACCGCTGGCCAGCCGAGGATTCGCCCATAGTCGGCTACGAGAAGCTGGCGCCCTATATATTCGACGTGAAGGTCAAGCAATACGTCGTTGAGTACAAGGCGCCTAGGATGGGGGACCCCACCGAGTTCGCAAAGATATTGCCCAGCGATAAGGAGCTGGGCCTGGGCTCGATAGACGTGAGGGACCACAAGCGCGTTGAGACCGTGGACGAGGTGGTGGCCCACGTGGAGAAGGTGGTCAAATACGTCGACCCGACGAGGATTTGGCTAAACCCTGACTGCGGCTTCGCGCCCGGCCAATTCCGCGCCTTCCCGAGGGACGTGGCTAGGGCTAAGCTAAAGGTGATGGTCGAGGCCGCTAAGGCGCTTAGACAGAAATACTGGTGGGCCTAGTTTTTATACGCAAGCCCGCGGAGGGCCGGCGCGGCTGGCGGCTCTCCCCGGTCTCAAAAAAGTTTTAAAAGTGGTTGTTTACATAACGCCGAGCCCCGGTCGTCTAGCCCGGACTAGGATGCTGGACGCTTGATGTCCGTCCAAGGGCCTGTCGAGCCTGAGACCCGGG
>JZWT01000024.1 GCA_000960885.1 Thermoproteus sp. AZ2
CAGCCCCATAGGGCGCGTCGAGAATTATTATGCGGTGATCTGTAAAAATAAAAAATTGTCTTTAAGGTGATTTAAATACTTTATTTCCTTAAGTATTAATTTTATAATAAACAAAGAAATACTACATAATAGTGGTATAATTATAATAGAAAATATAAATATTATGTGGTGGCTAGGCGGCTATGTTGGGGAAATACCAAGTATTCCCGCCGACGGATCCTGAGTTTGAGGACCCGCCGCAGCTCAGCAAATACGATGTAGTGGTCATAGGCGGCGGTGGCGGGGGCTACCACGGGGCCTTTGAGTTAAGCAAGGGCGGCTATAGGGTTTTAATGGTGGACGACAAGGGCAATCTAGGCGGCAACTGTCTCTACGAGGGCTGTATACCCTCGAAGGCCGTCTCGATGACGATATATTTAATGGAGAAGCTGAGGAATATACTAAATAGCGTGGGCAACCTAGACATAAATAGGGTTAGGGTCTTGTGGGAGAACGCCATAGATCACAAGGACAACGTGCAACACATGAGGTATCTACAGCACATAAGGGAGTTGAAGGAGCATGGGAACGTGGACTTCGTGAAGGGCGTAGCAAAGATCGTCGACGATCACAAAGTAGTCGTGGAGGCGGCGGACGGCTCTTGGCGGAGGGAGGTGGAGGGCGAGCACCTGCTCGTGGCCACGGGCTCGGCGCCGATAAGAATACCGGTGCCGGGCGCGGACCTAGCCATAGGCAGCGAGGAGCTGTTCGGCTATAGGACTAGGCATAGGAGCGTGCCCAGCGACGTCGTCGTGATAGGCGGCGGTTATATAGGCGTTGAGGTGGCCTCGGCCCTATCAAGCTTAGGCGTTAAGGTGACGATAGTGGAGATGTTGCCGAGGATACTTAGCGGCTGGGACTCAAGCATCGTGGGGCAGATCGAGGAGAAGCTGAGGAGCAAGGGGGTTGAGGTGTTGACGAATTCTAAGGTGGTGGGCATTAGGGAGGAGGCCGGGCAGAAGGTCGTTGAGTATGAGAGGCCTGACGGCTATAAGGGCTATGTGGCCGGCTCCGAGGTCGTCATGGCTGTGGGCAGGAGGCCGTATGTGGAGGGCCTAGACGTGCTCGGGATCGTCGAAAGAGGCCGCGTGGAGGTAGACGCGTCGATGAGGACCAAGGCTCCTAACGTTTACGCAGCAGGCGACGTCATAGGCAAATACATGCTTTACCACGCCGCCGTTAAGGAGTCCGTAATAGCCGCGTGGAACATAATGCACGGGCGCCCCATTTACGAGGTCAACTTCAACGCTATTCCGATGACCCTATTCACGGAGCCCGAGGCGGCCATGGTCGGGCTGAGCGAGGATGAGGCTAGGGCTAGGGGCATAAACTACGTCGCTGTGCAGTACCCCTTAGCAGACGACTCCTATGCCCAGATAATCGGCGTTAGGGATGGCTGGGTCAAGCTGTTAGTGGAGAGGGAGAGCCAGAGGATAATAGGCGGCGTAGTCTACGGAGAGGCCGCCTCGATGCTCATAAACGAGATAGCCTTGGCGATCGCCGTCAACGCCAGAGTTAAGGACATAGCCCTGCTGCCGCACGCCCACCCAACAATATTCGAGTCGATAGATAGGGCCGCGATTAGGTTCTCGCTCTAAATAGGCGGAGGCGGCTCGGCTGTTGCCGGGCGCCGGAGGGGCATACGCCCCGCCGCCCGCGGCGATGCGTTTTTAAAGGGCGAGGCCTTTTCTGCTATGGAGTACGTTAGGCTGGGCCAAAGCGGCCTTAAGGTGTCCAAGATAGTGCTGGGCGCTATGTCCTTCGGCGATCCTAAGTTGCAGACCCATGGCGGCGGAGGCTGGGTCGTGGGGAGGGACGAGGCCCTCAAGGTCCTGAAAAGGGCCTGGGACCTAGGCATAAACTTCTTCGATACGGCCAACGTCTACTCCATGGGCAAGAGCGAGGAGATATTGGGCGAATTCCTCCAGCAAATAGGCAGAGAGGAGGTAGTGGTGGCCACCAAGGTGTACTTCCCGGTCGGCCCAGGCCCCAACGACAGAGGGCTTTCGCGGAAGCACATATGGTGGCAGATAAAGGAGTCGCTGAGGAGGCTTAAGACGGACTACGTCGATTTGTATCAGATACACCGCTGGGACTACGACACGCCCATAGAGGAGACCCTCTCCACGCTCACCGATTTGGTGCGGCACGGCTTAGTGAGGTATATAGGCGCGTCCAGCATGTGGACTTGGCAGTTCGCCAAAGCTATATACCTCGCCGAGATGAAGGGGTATGAGAAGTTCATAAGCACTCAGACGCCCTACAACCTGCTCTATAGGGAGGAGGAGAGGGAGATGATACCGTTCTGTAAGGCGCACGGGATAACCCACATGGCCTACAGCCCCCACGCAGCCGGCCTATTGTCGGGCGCCTATTATAAAAACGGCAGGCTCGAGATACCGCCCGACGCGCCCGAGAGGCTACGCGCGGCGGACTTCTACGTCTACAAGGCCTACGTAGAGACCAACTACGAGGCCAACGTGGAGATAATTAAGAGGACCATCGAGGTGGCCAAGAACAAGGGCGTAAAGCCGGCGCAAATAGCCCTGGCGTGGGTCCTACACAAGGGCTCGCTACCCATAATAGGGACGAGCAAAGTGGAGCACCTAGAGGAGGCCGTCGAGGCGCTGGACATAAAGCTGAGCGACGACGAGATAAAATACTTGGAGGAGCCCTATAAGCCGAAGCCCGTGTTGCACATAACCCAGACCCTGCCAATAAGATAAATATCCCCTCCACAAAATTCAGCGGACCCCCGGTTCCCCGCCGGCGGAGAGCCTCGGCATCGGGGCCCGATGAGAGCCGAGCCGGTGGAGTCCGCTTCTCTCAATCCGCAACGAAGAGGCGCGACTCAGCCGTGAGCGCCGCCCGTCGCACAATCCGTCAAGGCCTCCGGGCGATCACTTTACGAGGCCGCCTAGAGCCTTGGCCGTAGCTCTACGCGCGGCGCCCGCCGAAATAAGGCGGCCTTAAAAAGAAAACTTTAAATAGCTAGGCTGTGAAAATGCCGGAGAGCCGGGCCACACGGCCCGTAGCTCAGCGGTGAGAGCGCCCGGCTGTAGACAGCCCCGGGGGCGACATTGCCCAAAAAAGCCCCCGGACCTGTAACGGGCGGTCCCGGGTTCGAATCCCGGCGGGCCGACTGAACTATCCGCTTATCGATCAGTCTCAATAACATGCAACCTCGCCCGATAGCTTCGCCATGGCTTGGTGTTTTGACGGCCGTTTTTCCTCGTTCCATCCCAAAATCTCCCTAGCTCTGCGTGCTCAGCGTCATTCCTTTCCTCTCGTCTCTCCTCCCACAGTAATCGCTAGATCGCTGCACCTCGGCTATGCGTCAACAACACAAGCTCTCCGCATATTCCTGTGCCAGCCCTTCTATTTCTTCGTCGAGATCCTCGGCATATATCAATCTCCCCTTGGTCAGCACGTCTTCCCTCGCCTCGTCTACGCTCCTTATGACGACTTGCCGCCCCAGCTCCCGCGCCACCTCGGCGGCTAGCCCTATCCTCTCCTCTAGCCCTATCTCGGGCCTTACGGCTATTACGCCGCCGCCTAGGTCGTACGCCGCCGCTACGCCGTGGGCCTTAAAGGCGAGCGCCAGCCTCTCGTCGATGCTCGGGTATATCCTCTTCGCCCTCGCCGTTATGGCTTGGGCCAGCGCCAGTGCCTCGGCCAGCGCCTTTTCGGCGTTCTCGCCGCCTTTGTGTAACGCCCTGAGGGCCTTGAGCAAGTCCGCCATCCTCTGGGCTTCGGCCTCGCCCAAGATCCCGGCCCTCTTGAGTGCCTCGGGCAGATCGACGCACTTAATAGGCCTCGGCGCCCCGCGCTCCGCCAGTGCCTTAGCCGCCAGCTCCGCCAGGGAGCGGGCGGCCTTATATGCCCTCCAGCGGGGGTCCCCCGCCTCCTGCACAGCCTCCAATATTCTTCTAAATTCCTCCACTAAGAAATATATATGCCAAATAAATTGTATGCATGCGCATCGCTCTCCTTGCACCCTTGTTGCTGGCCGCCGTGGCCTTGGCCGGATCTGTAGTTCAGTTCGGCTTGCTTAAGTTCTACGAGGTCTCCAGCCTGTCGGACCTAGAATCCTACCTCGCCTCCCACAACGGCCCGGTCCTCCTCTTCGTCCACGAGGAGGGCTGCCCCGCCTGTGATTACATGATCTCCCAAGTCTTTACGCAGCCCTCCGTGGCCGACGCGGTCGGCGGCATGAACCTAGTCGCCGTGGATATAACCTACGTCCCAGTCACCTCCCTCACCGTATACGCAAACGGCTCTATCTTCGTGGTCGAGAACGGCCAGGCGGGCTACACGAAGCCCCTCTACGGCCAACAGACGTTGCCCATCATAGGGACCCCGACCACCGTGGTCGGCTACGACGAGGGGGGTAAATTATACGTAAAGGGCGTATTGCTAGGCGGGCTTCCGCCCGAGGGCTTCTTGGAGTTCCTAAACTACTCCTTCGGCGGGCTCCCGCAGCCAGCCGCCCAAGCCTCGGCGCCCTCGAGCTCGGCGCAGTTGACGGCCAGCGCCTCTGGGGCCGGCTCGGCGGGCTCCCCCCTCTTCGCCCTCCCCATGGCCTTCGCGGTCGGCGCGGCCAGCGTGTTCTCGCCCTGCGTCTTGCCGGTCTTAACTGTCAGCGCGGTGACCTTGGCGGCTAGGAGGAGCCTCCCCAAGATACTTCTGGGCATGGTGGCCTCCTTCGCCGCGTTCGGGGCCTTGGTCGCCGCGTTGGGCCAGGCGGCGGCAGGCCTCAAATCGGCGTTGGCCGGCCTAGGCGGCGCCGTCCTCTTAGCCCTAGGGCTCGTCTTGCTCGTGCCGCAGCTTGAGAGGCGCTTCGTCGTAGCCATGTCGGGCCTACAGACCAAGGCCTCTAAAGCCGCCAGAGGGGCCGGCGACGTGGCCCTCGGCCTATCCCTCGGCGCTGTGTGGACCCCCTGCATAGCGCCCTTCATGGGCTTCGCCGCCGTCTCAGCGCTTATATCCGGCAATTTCCTCGACGGCTTCGCCATAATGCTCGCCTACGCCGCGGGCCTCGCTGCGACTATTTACGCCGTCCTTCGCGCCGTCCTCCGCTGGGGCAGAAGAGCGGCGACTAAATCGTATAGGCTATCTAGGTGGGGCCGGAGGCTCGAGCTCATAGTCGGCGCGGCCTCAATAGCGCTGGGCGCTCTGCTCATAGCCGAGGCCCTAGGCCTCGGCGCCTGGAGCGCCTTCTTCGGCTCTCTGCAGAGCCTCCTCTAAAACTTATAAAGCGCAATTAACAACCGCATGTGCGCGCGCCCTATGTTAGGGAGGAGGTGGAGCCGCCGGAGGGGGTAAAAGTAGACGTAGCCAAGATAGGCGAGTTCGACTACAGAATAACCGTCAAGGGCCCTCTGGGCTCTATAACTAAGGAGCTTAGGAATATCCCCGTCTCCATCTCCCTAGACGGCGATAAGATAGTCCTAGAGGTCTTCAACGCCAGGAAGAGGGAGTACGCAATAGTAGGCGCCGTGAGGGGCCTCCTCAAAAACATGTTCCTAGGCGTGACTAAGGGCTGGCGCTATAAGCTGAAGATAATCTACACCCACTTCCCCATGTTGGTCAAGGTGCAGGGGAATCAAGTCACTATAGAGAACTTCCTAGGCCGCAAATCCAAGATCGCGGTGGAGATCCCCCAGGGGGTTAAGGTGCAGATCCAAGGCAAAGAGGACATAGTAGTTGAGGGGATCGATAGAGACTTGGTGGGCCAAACCGCGGCGAATTTAGAGAGGGCGACCGAGTTGCACGGCGATGAGAGGCCCGCGCCCCACGGGCGCGAGGGAGGCCTCGGCGTAGTGGACGGGATATACGTATATGGAGTCGAGCACATCAAATGAGCTGGAGGCCATCCTCCGCCGAAAGGCCAAGGAGCTCCTCGCCGCCTCGCGGGGTCCGCTTTGTTGCACGACGAGATTCCCGGTTGGCTACGAGCTCAAGTCCCCCGAGGAGTTAAAGGCGGCCGTCTCCGGCTGCCGCGCAACGTTTGTCATGTTCTTCGGGAGGGAGTGCCCCTATTGTAGAGCCTTTGACCCCATATTTAGGCACGTCGGGGCTAAGTATTCGGAGCTCGCGAACTTCGTCAAGGCCGAGGTGGAGCGCTTCGCCTATACGGCGGCCGCATTGGGCGTTATGGGCACCCCCACCACTATAGCCTTCGTCGGCGGTAGCCCCAAGGCGTCCTCCCGGGCTTCGCCATAGCGCCGGTCTTCGAGTCCTTCGTGGCTAAACACCTAGGGGAGGCCCAATGCCGCAATTGATTTAAAGAGGATTGGGGAGAAGCCCATGACTAGAGTGGTCATTATAGGGGGCGGCGCAGCTGGCGCCTCGGCCGCAGCCCGCGCCCGTAGGCTGGACCCCTCCGCCGAGATCGTAATGATTGAGGCTGGCGAGATGATCACCCACGCGCCCTGCGGCATACCGTACGCCGTAAGCGGCGTCGTGCCCGACTATAAATCGCTTATGACCTACACCCCGGAGGAGTTCGAGAAGGAGCGCAATATAAAGGTGCTCATAAGGACTAGGGCCGTCGACGTGGACCCCGATAAGAGGACTGTGACTATTGTGAGGGGCGATAGGGAGGAGAAGCTACAGTGGGATAAGCTAATAGTGGCCGCCGGCGCGAGGCCCCTGGTGCCTAAAATACCCGGCGTAGATCTAGCCGGCGTGCTCACGCTTAGGCTCCCGGACGACGTGCCTATGCTAAAGGCCGAGCTCTCCAACGCCTCTACCGTGGGCATAGTGGGCGGCGGATATATCGGCGTCGAGATGGCGGAGTCCCTGTTGACCTTGGGCAAGAAGGTCCTCCTCTTCGAGATGTTCAATAGGGTCCTCCCCACGGCGCTGGACGACGACATGGCCGCCGTAGTCGCCGACGAGATGAAGAAGAGGGGTGTGGAGCTACACTTAGGCGAGAAGGTCGTGGAGCTCAAGGGCTCGGGCGGCAGGGTGGCCGAGGTAGTCACGGAGGCCGGCTCCTATAAGGTGGATAAGGTCGTCTTGGCCGTGGGGGTTAGGCCCGACGTAGACCTGGCGGTTAAGGCCGGGGCCAAGCTGGGGGAGACAGGCGCCGTCGAGGTCAACGAATATATGGAGACGAGCCGGCCCGACGTCTACGCCGCGGGGGACGTCGCCGAGAAGACGCATAAGCTCACCGGCAAAAAGGTGTGGATACCCCTAGCGCCCTCTGCCAATAAGGAGGGCCAAGTCGCGGGCGGAAACGCGGTTAAGGGCCGCGTGTTGAGGTTCCCCGGCGTAGTGGGCACCGCCGTCACTAAGTTCTTCGACCTATACATAGCTAGGACGGGCCTAAGCGAGTTCGAGGCCCAACAAGCCGGCTTGAAATACGACAAGGCCGTAATTAAGGCTAGGACTAAGGCCCAGTACTACCCCGGCTACGCGCAGGTCCAAGTAAAGATGTTGGCCGAGCAGGGCACGGGCAGAATACTGGGGGTACAAGTGGTTGGCTGGGACCACGTGGCGGCGTCCTACGCCGATATAGCGGCCGTCGCGATAGAGCGCGGCATGACCATAGAGGACCTATTCTTCGCCGACTTGGGCTACTCGCCGCCCACGGCGCCCGTCTGGCACCCGCTGATAGTCGCCGCGCGCGTTTTATCAAGAGGCAAATTATAGGCGGGCTAAAGACGGAGTACATTGTTATATAGTTGCCCTAATATTTAGCCATGATAACGGTAGTAGGCTCCGGTCGCGTGGGCGCGACCACCGCCGCCATGTTGGGCCTAATGGGGCTCGACAAAAAAATCGTGTTGATAGATATAATAAAGGGCCTGCCGCAGGGCGAGGCATTGGACTTAAACCACATGTCCTCGATACTAGGCCTCGACGTGTATTACTACGGCTCCAACGACTACGCCGACATGAAGGGCAGCGACTTGGTGATAGTGACGGCGGGCTTGGCCAGGAAGCCCGGCATGACTAGGGAGCAGCTGCTCGAGCAAAACGCGAATATTGTGTGGTCTATAGGCAAAGACGTCGCGAAGCACGCGCCCGACTCCGTCGTAATACTCACGACGAATCCCCTAGACGCCATGGTCTACGTCATGTGGAAGGCCACGGGGTTCCCCCGCGAGAGGATCGTGGGCTTCTCGGGGGTCCTAGACGGCGGAAGGCTCGCCTTCTACACGGCGCAGAAGCTCGGGGTCTCGCCCTCGGCCATAATCCCAGTGGTTTTGGGCCAGCACGGCGAGAGCATGTTCCCGGTGCCGTCTAGGAGCTATCTGTACGGAATACCCCTAGATAAATTGCTCAAGCCCGAGGACTATAAGGAGGTTGTGGACGAGACGGTTAAGGCCGGCGCCAGAATAACCGAGCTCAGGGGCTTCTCCTCTAACTGGGCCCCGGGCGCCGGCGTAGCCCTAATGGCTAAGGCCGTTAAGAGAGACGAGAAGAGGGCCCTCGTAGCCTCCGTAGTCCTTAGGGGAGAATACGGCGTCGATGGGCTCCCCGTGGAGGTCCCGCTCATATTAGGCAGAGGAGGCGCCGAGAAGGTCCTAGAGATAGAGCTCTCGCCCGACGAGAAGAACAAGCTGGCCCAAAGCGTAGAGGCGATACGTAAATTAATAAACTCCTTGCCCAACCAATATAAGTGAGTGAGGAGGTAATAGCTGAAGTCCAAGGCCCCCTTGTTTTTCGAATAATATATGATAAGGAGCTTGGATATCTATTTGCAAATATACCAATAAATAAAAGAATTTCGTCATCTGCCCTAAGAGAAATAATGACTATAACCAATGATCCCTGGAGATATTTAGATGGCGTAGGCCTAGTGCTGGACTTATCCGCCTGGGCTCAGGAGGGCGACGTCGACGTCCAAGCTATCGGCAAGGCGTTGGAGGCTAAATATAAGGAGATTTTGCCCGTAATAAAAGAAGTTGTAGATAAAGTCCAAACAGTTAAGAAGAAAAAGAGCAAGAAGAGGAGGAAGAGGAAGAAGGCGTCTAGAAGAAAGCGGAGGAGCAGAAAGAGCAAGTGACTTGAAGAGTTATAAATAGCACACGAGTAAAGAGGCCATGGCAGAGGCAACGCCGATAGGGCCGGCTCCGGCCGAGACCCCTCACATAGAGGTGGACGAGGAGACTAAGGAGATAATTAAGGAGACCTTGGCCCAAATGGAGGAACAAGTCGTGATTAATTTCTTCAGGAGCGAGAGCTGCGGCAATAGGGAGACTAATTGGTGCGTCCCCACTGAGGAGCTCCTAGACCTCCTGGCCCAGCTCGCGCCGCCCGGGAAGCTGGTGATCAATAAATACGACGCCGACAAGGACTCAGGCGCCTTGGCGAAATTCGGCGTAGAGCCCCAGAGGGTGCCCGCCATATATTTCGGCGACGGCTTCGTTAGATATTATGGGGCGCCCCTAGGCGAAGAGGTGAGGGCGTTCATAGAGACTATAGTCAGGCTCTCCACTAAGAGGAGCGGCTTAAGGGCCCGCACCAAGAACGAGCTCGCCGCGCTGGCGGAGAAGGCACAGAGGAGGGTCTACGTAATGACCGTGGTCACTCCGTCGTGCCCCTATTGCCCCTACGCCGTCTTGTTGGCCAACATGTTCGCCTACGAGAGCAAGGGCAAGGTAGTGTCGGTCATGGTGGAGGCCTATGAGAACCCGGATATCGCCGATCAGTACGGCGTAACGGGCGTCCCCGCGGTGATATTAATGAAGGAGGGCGACGCCGTGGGCAATATGGAGTTCGTCGGCGTGCCGCCCGAGCACGAGCTGCTCGCCCGCGTTAAGGAATATGCGGGCCTTCAATGAGGCTTTACTTCGCGACCTCTAATCGACATAAGCTAGAGGAGGCCCGGCGGGTCCTCGCCCAATTCTCTATCGACATAGAGATAGCGCCGGTTAAAAAGCTGGAGATACAAGCGGACGACGTAGTGGAGATATCTAGGGCCGCGGCTGAGCGCCTCTGCGCCGCATACAACTACATAGTGGTCGAGGACGACGGCCTATATATAGAGGCCTTAAGGGGCTTCCCAGGCCCCTACTCGGAATACGTCTATAGGACCTTAGGGCTTTCCGGCGTATTGAAGCTGTTGGAGGGCGCCGGGGATCGATCGGCTTATTTTAAGTCGGCCGTATCGTTGTGCATAGACGGGCTCGTCAAGACTTTCGTGGGCATAGCCAAGGGGAGGATAGCTGAGGCTCCGCGGGGCTCGGCGGGCTTCGGCTTCGACCCCATCTTTATACCTGAGGGCTTCGACGAGACCTTCGCCGAGATGGGGGTAGAGGCCAAGTCGAAGATATCGCATAGGGCGAAGGCTTTCCAAGCCTTGGGCGAGTGGATCGCGGGCGTTAGGAAATAAATATTAAAGCCAGCATTATATTGTGGATCTAAATAGCCCAGTCCTAGAGGTGGCGACGAAAGACGTCGTGGTGCTGGGGGAGAAGGACCGCGTAGTGGACGCCATAAAGAAGATGGTCGAGCTAGACATAAGGAGATTGCCCATAGTGCGCGACAAGAGCCTGCTGGGGATAATAACCGCGCTGGATATACTCGAGGCTATATACTCCTCTGTTGAGTCCGGCTCTAAGTCCCTCTACGGCGATGTATACGCGAGGCCGGCCCTAGAGTTCGCCACGCGGGACGTCATAACGGCGAGGCCTAACACCACCATCGGCGAGGTCATATCCCTATTCTTAAAACACAACTTCGGCTCTATGCCCATAGTCGACGAGGACGGGAGACTCGTCGGCATATTCACCGAGTGGGACGCGATGAAGATAGCGGCGCAGTTGGGGCTCCCCCACAAGGTGAGGGACGTCATGACTAGAATAGTCTACGTGTTGACGAGGTACTCCACCGTCTTAGACGCCCTCGAGGGCATCACTATATACCGGTTTAGGAGATACCCCATAGTTGACGAGGGCGGCAGAGTAATCTCGATGCTACACGCCAAGGATCTCCTTAGGTATTTCGCCGACGATGCTACTATTCGTAGAGCTAGGGAGGGGGAGGTCGACGAGGTTATTAATGAATATGCAATAAACGTGGCCAAATCGCCTATCTTCTTGGCGAAGCCCGACGACTACGTCACAGACGTGGTCAAGAAGATGTTGGAATACGACGTGGGCGGGGTCCCCGTCATAGACGAAGAGGGCGGCCACGTAATTGGAATGGTCACCGAGAAGACGCTTCTACTCCTCTTCTCTTAATTACGCCAATTAGGAGGAAGAAGGACGCCGCTATGGATAAGGCCACGGTGGCGGAGTTGAGGGCTATGAAGACGGCCTCATACGCGTTGGGGAGCGCTACTGAGACCGAGCCGGCCACCAATCTGCAATTTAGTCTCAAGATGTTGAACTCCTCCTGATGTATTAAGCCCCTTGAAATAGACGAGAGCGGCTGCTGGTCGCAGTATATGCTGTAGCCGGGGGCCGCTACGTAGACTAGGCTCACATATTGATTCGTTTGGCAAGACAGAGAGAAGCTCGTGGGCGCCGGAGTGTAGCTACAGCCGCTCGCTGGGTATTGTATGCCTACGTAGGCCCTAGCCGGCGGGGATTGGGGCAGGGGGAACCACAAGTAGCTGTCCACGTTGGTTATATTTAGCGAGGTCCCGTTGACCGTTATGGTGTTGGGGAGTATATAGATGGCCAAGCTCTCGTTATTCCAAGATATGGAGTAAGTCGAGGCGGCGAGCGCCAGCGCTCCTAGGCACAAAAGCGCGAGGGCCAATACGCGCATATACGCGCGTTAGGCCCCAAATAAAAAGGTGTTTTATCTCGTAATACGCCAGTCACTAAAAAGACTTTTAATGCGTTGGGGCTCCGCCTTTTCGTGTCCTTCGCCGGGCTTCACGACGCCGTTGTCGCGGCCTTGAGGGAGCGCGGCTTCGCCGAGCTCACCGAGCCTCAAAAGAAGGCGATACCGCTTATATTAGAGGGCCACAACGTGTTGATCATAGCGCCGACGGGGTCCGGCAAGACCGAGGCCGCCCTACTGCCTATATTCTCTAAATTCCTCGAGCTAGGCGCGCGCGATCCCGGCATTTACATCCTCTACATCACGCCGTTGAGGGCCCTCAATAGGGACCTCCTAGATAGGCTTAAGTGGTGGGGCGCCAAGCTAGGAATCGCCGTCGACGTCAGACACGGCGATACCGACGCCGCCGATAGGAGCCGCCAGAGCAGAAACCCGCCGCACATGCTCATAACGACGCCCGAGATGCTACAGGCGATATTAACGGGCAAGAGGCTACTAGAGCACCTAAAACAGCTGAGGTGGGTCGTCGTAGATGAGGTGCACGAGCTCGCCGAGGATAAGCGGGGCGTCCAGCTAGGCGTGACCCTGGAGAGGCTCCGCTACCACGTAGGGAGAGATCTACAGGTAGTCGGCCTCTCGGCGACCGTCGGCTCCCCGGACGAAGTCGCCAAGTTCTTGTTCGGGGTAGGGAGGCCCTACAAGATAGTGCAAGTGAATATAATTAGGCGCATGAGGCTCGAGGTATTGCGCCCTGCGCCCGGCGAAGGCGATAAGGAGCTGGCGCAGAGGCTCTCCACGCACGACGACGCGGCGGCTAGGCTGAGGTCCATAAAGGATCTCGTCGAGTCCCATAGAACCACTTTAATATTTGTGAACACGAGGAGCATGGCGGAGCTCCTGGGATTTAGGCTCGGCCAAGCGTATCCGGACCTCCCCATATCCGTCCACCACTCCTCGTTGTCCAAGATGGTGAGGCTAACCGTAGAGGGCAAGTTGAAGTCCGGCGAGCTCAAGGCCGTGGTGGCCACCTCCAGCCTCGAGCTGGGCATAGACATAGGCCACGTGGATTTAGTGATACAATACCTCTCGCCGCATCAAGTGGTGAGGCTTGTCCAAAGGGTCGGCAGAAGCGGGCATAGGCTGACCATGACGCCTAAGGGGGTTATAATAGCCGACGACGTAAACGACGTATTGGAGTCCCTGGAGATAGTGAGGAGGGCTAAGTCGGGGCTCCTAGAGAGGACCAAGGTCCCGTATAAGCCATACGACGTCTTGGCCAACCAAATAGCTGCGTTCCTCATGTTAAAGCCCAGATGGCGCCTGGCGGAGTTGTACGAAGTGATTAAGAGGGCTTATCCGTATAGGGACTTGACCCTCGAGGAGTTGAAACGCGTAGTTAAATTCATGGGGGAGCTACGGCCGAGGCTAGCGCTCTACTTCGAGGAGGACGACATGGTCGTGAGGCCGCGTAATAGGGGCTTCTTCAGATACTTCTTCGAAACCTTGTCTATGATACCGGACGAGAGGCAATACGCCGTGGTGGACTCCAAGACAGGGGAGTTGATAGGGACGCTCGACGAGGCCTTCGTGGCGGAGTACGGGACGCCGGGCGTGAAGTTCGTCTTCAGGGGGAGGCCGTGGCTTATAACAGCAGTAGATGGGAGGGCCATTAAGGTGGTTGAGGTGGACGACCCCAGCGGCGCCATACCCTCCTGGATAGGCGAGGAGATACCCGTCCCCTTCGAGGTGGCCCAAGGCGTGGGGGAGCTCAAGAGGGTCGTGAGAGGCTTGGACAGAGGGAGCGCGGTTAAGGCCCTTGAGGAGCTCGGCGCCTCTGAGGAGCTCGCCGAATTTATCGTCGACGAGGTGCATAGACAGCCGCCCGACCTAACGCCCGACGACAAGACTATACTAGTCGAGCAATACACAGATAATATAGTGATCGTGCACGCGCACCTAGGCACATTGGCCAACAGGACGTTGGCTAAACTATTGGGGGAGGCCATGATTAGGGATCTAGAGGTGCCGGTCGGCTTCCACCAAGACCCCTACGCCATAATCCTCCAGTCCTCTAAGCCTCTCAGCGCTCGGCAAGTGGCCGCGGCGCTCGCGAGATTGGCCGAGCTACAGCCAGTGGAGCTGGCCGAGTTGGTCAAGTCAGCCCTCATAAAATCCGGCTCGTTTAAGAGGAGGTTTCTATACGTAGCTAAGAGGTTCGGCGCAATAGATAAGGAGGCCGACGTCTACAGCGTCAGCATAGGCAAGTTGGTCGAGGCCTTCAGCGGAACCCCTGTATTCGACGAGGCGTTAAGGGAGGCGCTGGAGCAAGACCTAGACCTCGACTCCACGTGGGCTATTCTGCAGGGCATCAAGAGGGGGGAGATAGCAGTTAAGGTCTCGGACGGCCCCACCTATATGGGCAAGGTCGTATATGAGAAGCTGGCGCATCGACTAGAGATAATTCCTCCGGAGAGGCTGAGGCGCTTGGTCCTAGACAGCGCCAAGGCCCGCCTATTGAACACCTCTATGTTGTTCGTCTGCGCCAGCTGCGGCTGGACTGGGCTGGTCAGAGTGGGCGAGGTGTATGAAATTAAATGCCCTAGGTGCGGCGGCTCCGATATAGGCGTCATACGCCATATAGCGACCGAAACTTGGAGAGGGAGGTGAGGCGCAAGGCGGAGGAGGCCGCGGAGACTAGGGAGATATTGCGCAGGTACGGCTGGAAGGGGCTCTACGCCTTAGCTAGCAGAATACCTACCGAGGATATCCAAGGCGTATTGGCTAAGGCCGACGGCGCCGACCTCAACAAGCTCACGGAGCTGATACTAGAGGCCGAGAAGGAGCATCTAAAGGCCAAGCTCCTTGAGGAGCCGTAAATAGGCGTCCCTATAGCCCGAGAGACCGAAGCGCGATAGATCCCTCTCTAGGAGCTGGGGGACCTTGGCCGGATCCATGGGCGTCATCGCGCCGTTTCTATATATCGTGAGCGGGGGGATATCCCTATCGACTAAGCCGTAGATGTGGGAGAAAGGCCCTATGTATTTGCCCCCAAATATGAGAGAGCCTATAGAGGTCTTGGCGAACTCGCCTATTATGGGGCCTAGCTTTCCGTAGGACTTATCGGAGTAGCTGGGCCTTATAGGGCCCAGCGTATTCTTCAGATTAGATACCGTAGTCCCAGCGCCGAAGTTCACGAAGGATGATACATAGCTATCGCCGAGATAGCCGTGGTGTTCTTTATATGTAAAGGAGTCCAACACGCTGTTCTTCACCTCGTCGCGGACCTTATTCCCGTAGTACAAGGCTGAGCCGGGCCTAATATATGAGAAGGGGAGCACCTCGGACGAAGGCCCTATCACGGCCGGGCCCTTCACATAGGCGTATTCGTGTATCTTGCCCAGCACAAGCGCGTCGCCCTTCAAAACGCCCAAGACCTCGCCCTTGACTAGCTCGTAGCCGAGCCCCCTCAGCTTAGATAAGGCCCTCTCCATTATGGTCTGGTTCATCGCCACTAAATCTGCATAAGACGTCAGTGGGTTGCACTTGTAGGGCTCGTCGCCGAGCCCTAAATCCGCCGAGGGGCCGCACTCTAGCTTAGTCGACCACAGAAGAAACGGCGCGATGGACACGTCTACCTTAGCCACATCGCGGGGAACCTCGCCGTACCTCACGTCGAATTTACAGAAGGCGCTAAGTATAAAGGGTAGCCCTAGGTCTAGGCCGTTGATATATATCGTGGGCCTCTCGCCTTTATCGCATAAAGCCAGGGCGACTAGCTCGGCTATGCGGAAGCCGCCCACTATAGCTAAGGCGGGGGGCGTGAGGAGCCTCGGCCTTAGGTCGCCTACTAGGGCTAGCTCCACTGGAGGAAATAAGAGGGAAAAAAGTGTAGTTTTTGTTTTTGGCTTATTTCTTCTTGCCTATTAGCCTCCAGACCTTTATGCCGGTGTAGGGGGATGTGGCCACTGCGAATATCATGGGGCCGCGCGCGGTGTTCTTCTCCACAGTCTCATACTTATCGGTCTCAAACGCCTGCTTCGCCTTAATGTCGTAGAACTTCAGCTTCTGCGGCATGTGCCAATAGAATTTCCATATTTAAAAACTTTTCGTGTAAAATTGCCTATTGGATAAATAAATTCGAGAATATTAGATATAAAACAAAAAGAACATCCGGAGAATTTTCTTTTGATATTTCATATATAAGAATAAAGGATATACAGAAAAGCGAATAACTCTATAAAAACTATAATATGACCGGCGTCGTTTTCCCCCTGTATTTCTCCAGAAATACGCGGGCCGCCTCGGCGATGGTCTTAGCTATTCTCAAAGGCTCTGGGATTTTGCCGTAGCGCCGCGATAAGAGCGCGGCCCTATAGGCGTCTCTTGGGTCTAGGCCCCACGACCTGACGTACACCTTAGGCCCGTCGGGATATGCGAATTCTACGCTTGGGCCAAGCCTAGATATATTCTCCCAACGCTCGCGCCAGTCCGGGAACAACTTCTCCAACGCGGCCCTCACGTCGCCCTCGGGCTTCTCGAAGAGGTAACACGCCGTGGGGAGGCCTAGCTCGCGCCATATAGTCTCGCCGTCTATCCAATTATAGTACGAGACTATGCAGCCGCCTAGCATAACCATATGTACGTCAGGTCTATTGAGCGCTCTAGCTATACGTAGGGCCTTCTCCGTGCCGTCCGTGCCGCCGAGCGTAGCTAGTTCGTAGGCGGCTTTCTCGACCAAGCCGTCTCTGCGCGCTAGAACCCCCGCATATACGGCGAAGCCGTCCTCTAGCTTAAAGCTCTCGGCTATGGCGATTACTTTGAAGTTCTTCTGTAGCCACCTCACGTGCCCTTGCACGCATATATTATCATAAATAGACCCTAGAGACGTCGTCGGTGCGCCTTATGGCGCCTCTGGAGCACAAAAGCGCGCACGCGCCGCAGCCTACGCAGTCGGCGCCTAACTCAGGCACGCCGCCCTTGCCTATTTTTAAGGCGGGGCAACGGGTTCTGTAGCAGTCGCCGCATCTATCGCATAGGCCCGGCTCCACCTCGTAAACGCCCTTGAAGAGCTCGGGGCTGTAGCCGACTGCGCGCCTCTTAAATAGCTCACAGGGGTCCCCCCTAGAACTTAAATCCACGACGTATCCGCCGAGCTCGGCGATTCTCGGGGCGGGGCCTAGAGTTATCGCTATGACGGGGCCGGCCTTATAGCCCCCCATCAATATCCCCTCAGCTATCGAGGCCGCTGGCAGAGGCCTGGCATATATGTCGACTACCTCGGCCACATCTATATCCATATGAAATGTGGGCAAGACCTGGTAGTCGGAGCCCGCCTCGCCGGCGGTCGGCAGATACACGTCGGACACAACTATGGGGACGTCATCTCGCAGTTTAATCAAATTATATATACATGTTAATAATGGAATATAATCGAAATAATTAAAATTATTATTTTTATAATCCATCTATTATATCTTAAGTAGTGCTTATTAAATGTAGATATCCTAAACGGCCTAGGTGTCGGCGCATCGCCCATATAGCCGACCGGGATCCCTTCGGCCTCAGAAAATTCCGCGGCCTCCTCTATGTCCTTAAAGCACCTAAGGCCGGGCGCGCACGGCGATATCACTACGGCGCCCCAGACGCCCAAGCTTATCAGCGGGCTTAAGTCGCTCTCCTCAAACTCGCCGATGACTAAAACTCGCCTAAACGTCGCCGAGAGCCCCAGCGCCATCCCCAACGCGGCTGATTTGCCCAGCTCAACGCTCCTCAGAACGAACTCTATCATCGCACCAGCCTCAGCCTAACTATTACCTTTAACAACGCCTGTTTTTCTTGGGGGAAATCGTCGAGGGGGCGCGGCCCATTTTGTTTCACCCATAGGCAATTCTCGGAGAGATATATATTGCCGGTCTTGATATCTAGAACCAGCGGGAACATGCGGCATGCCAAGGGCTTTTTCTCGTGGATTGAGCACTTCCTCGTATTTTTATCGAAGAAAGGGCACCACCCCTCTATCACCCACCGGTAAATCTTCACGCCGTTCACCTCGCCCAGCTCCTTAAACTCCAAGGATAGCCCCCTCCTCTTAGCCTCCTCCCTTAAGCGCGCCGCCTCCTCGGGGAAGACCGTGGGGTCCTCCTCCTCTGAGCTAAAATAGCAACAATCCGCTGGACAGCCTATAGGGCATTCAAAGGGCACGAGGGCTTATGGAGGCTTATTAAAACATCTCAATGGGTAATTGAACGCCGGAGTATTATAGATGTTTGTAAAATAGAATATTTAAATTTTTACCTTGACTTAAATCTAAGAATTTTTATATATGTAGCCAGATTTTTAAATTTTTTGTGCGTTATAATTTATTTTTTAGATATTTTGACTGGCGTTTCTTATTGAAAGATTTCTTTCTATTTAATTAGAGAAAACTTTTTAAGAAGTTAACAACTATTGGCCATGGCGAAGAAGAAGAAGGAGGAGAAGAAAGAGCAGCAACAGAAGAAGTAAGGCTTAGAGGCCTCCGCCGCAGTTAAAAACGCCCTTCTTTTTCTCCCCGCGTGAATCCTTTTAAACAAGGCAGTTCTCCACCGCTATGCCGAGAGTCCTCGATATAGGCAGAGTGGTAGTAAAGGTGTTGGGCAGAGAGGCGGGCAGGAAGGCCGTGGTCGTAGATATAATCGACGAGAACTACGTAGTCATAACGGGGCCTAGGTCGTTGACCGGCATCAAGAGGAGGAGGGTAAACGTGAACCATATAGAGCCTACCGACAAGAAAGTAGATGTCAAGAGGGG
>JZWT01000025.1 GCA_000960885.1 Thermoproteus sp. AZ2
GGAGACTATTAGGAGGCCCGGCAGCTGCTCAGCGGCGAATACTAGGTCCCTAATCCTCCTATCCTTGACGCCCAGGGCCTCTACGGCGCCCCACGAGCTGGCTAGGGCTATGACGACCAGCGCCAAAAACGCCGAGGATAATAGCCCTATACCGAATAGCGTAGCTGAGTAGGGCCCCGCGATGCGCGAAAGCGCGGACGACATAGAGCTGGGGCTCAACGGGTCTACGCCGTCTAGGCCCGCCGAGGCGGCCTCTATCGCTATCATGACAGCCTCGGAGAACGCGGCGCCTATTAACGTCTCCTTGGCGCTCCAAGAAATCTTAGCGCTCACGTCGCCGCCAGCGCCGTATTTCTTAGCCGTGGCCGATGCTTGGAAGAACAACATAAAGGGCATTACGACGGCTCCGATATTCGCTGCTATGAAGAACAAAAAAGGCGGGGAGGTCGAGGCGTAGAATAGGGGGGCCGAGGGGTCGTACCCCCTCAACGCCGCCTCTATTATGAACGCCAACGGCATTAGGGCTGCCGGAACCAGTAGGTACTTCTCGGCCTCTGCATACCTCCGCCCAACTATTATCGCCAGAGCTACTACGTAGGCTATAGATACAGCTATAAGCGGCGGGATACCCAGCATCGCCGCGCCCACCGCTATCCCAGTATACTCGATGACGTAGGAGAAGAGATCTATGCCGAACATGGGGAGGGCCGCTAGGGCGGACCACTTAGGGCCGAACCTAGCCCTTATCAGCTCCCCTAGGCCCCTTCCGCCGGCCGCCACGCCCACTCTTCCGGCGGCCTCTTGAATTATAAACAACGGTATGGTTAAGAGGGCCAACAGCCAGACGAGGCCGTAGCCGTATATTTGCCCGTTGGCCACGGCGGTTAATACGCTGGCCGCATCTATGTCGGCCATCATCGTGATCCAGGCGGGGCCGAAGAGCCTTAGGACCTCTCTTAAGTCCACGACATTAACTTCGTTTATAGTTTTAAAGCATAATCCCTAAATATTTCGGCGAGACTAAAGCCGAGGTATTTACTTTGTTAATACTTTTATTTAAGAAACGCTTTCGATATCGGAAATGTTTTAAACATGCCGCTATTTCCAGTTGTGATGATAGGGTGACCTCGCGGAGGGGTGTCGATTTTGCCGAGTGCTGAGCTATTCTACAATTCTCCCGTCCCTAATCCTTACTACTCTATCGCAGTAGCTCAAGAGCTCTAGGTTGTGGGTAACCATGACTATGGTTATCCCCAACTCGCGTTTTAGGGATAGGAAAGTCTCCATGACCGTCTTGGCCGTGGCGCTGTCCAAGTTGCCCGTGGGCTCGTCGGCGAGGAGAATCCTAGGCTTAGCCACTATAGCCCTCGCTATCGCCACGCGTTGTTGCTCCCCGCCCGAGAGTTGGGTCGGGCGCTTCTTGGGATCTATATGGCCTAGCCCCACCATCTTTAAGGCCTCTAGCGCAGCCTCCCGCCTCTTGGCCTTGGGGATCCCCCTTAAGATTAGGGGGAGCTCCACGTTTTCCAGGATCGTCATGCGGGGTATTAGGTAGAACAGCTGGAATACGAAGCCTATGTATTTATTCCTGAAGTCGGCCAGCTCGTTCTCGCCCAGCTCGTTCAAGTGCAGACCAGCGACCCAGACATCGCCTTTAGTCGGCTTATCGATTCCCCCTATTACGTGGAGGAGCGTCGATTTGCCTGAGCCGGAGGGGCCCACGACGCATTGAAAAACCCCGCGGGGTATTGAGTAGGTTACGCCCCTCAGCGCGGGCCAAGCCCCGTAGTATTTATGGACGTCTACGAGCCTTATCTCCTCCTCCGCCATATGCCTAGGGCTATAAGGGCGGCGGCTACGACTACGATTGCCGCAACCACGCCGTATGCCAAGCCATTAGATGAGGATCCACTGCGGCTCGGGAAGCTCGTGAAATTCCCAGACCTCGGGAATCTAGTGAAGTTCCCAAACCCAGTCGAATTGCCCCTAACGAAGACGGTCACTGTGACGGTGTTATTGTAGGTATTCCCATATTGGTCTTGGTAGGTAATAACTATAGGTATCGTATATCTCCCGGGGCTGAAAGCCTCTAGCGAGAACGTGGCGGTTTGGCTCTGTTGAGTCGATAGTTGTCCTATGTAGCTGAGGGTAGGGGTCAGCGACATCAGCTCGCGGGGCGCCTCGAGCTCCATCTGTAGGTTGTTCACGGGGACAAAGCCGTTGTTGACCACTGTGACCGATATGAAGAAGGGCGAGCTCGTCGTCGGCGCCGTCGGCGTAGCTGAGGCCGAGGTGACGAGTATAGACGGCGGCTGATACGCTTGCACATAGAAAGTGCCCTGGGCTTCGCCGGATCCCAGAGGCGTTAAGTAGTAGACCGTGTACTGGAACGCGAGGGGGCCCGTAGTCCCCGCCGGCACCACAAAGCTCAGGGGGAATTCGACGTAGCTGAGCGGCTGTAGCGAGGAGAAGTTGTAGACGACTGTGCCTAGGAGCAACGAGGAGCCGGCGGCGGGGGCGATAACTACGACGCCACTCTCGACGGGTATATTGCCCTGGTTCACCAGTTTGACCAAAATAGTTCTATTCCCGCCTGCCAAGACCATTGTCGGGGAGGGCGAGACGAGGAATAAGTTGGACGAGATTACGGGGAGATAAGCCGTATATTGTTGAGAGCCCTTGTCGGTCTCTATCTGGGCCGTGATGACAACCTGTGAGGAGGTGGGGTAGAGGACTAGGGAATAGTTGGCCTCGTTGACCCCAGAGATATATATAGGCATAGGCGCCGCTGTTGAGGCCCCGGATATGTCTAAGCTTGCGCTGAAGGGCCCGGGCGCGGTTATCTCTATAGTTATGTTATTCGCCGCGTTGGCTATAAGCGTCGTGGGGCGTATAAGGAGCGACGCCAGCGCCGAGGTCGGCTGCACCGCCTGAGCCGTGGCCGAGGCCTGGACAGACGTCTGGTAGCCCGCCACAGAATAATATATAGTTGCCTGGAAGACCACGGGCGACTGGAGCGGCGTGAGGGACACGGAGGCGGCGCCGCGGCCATCCCTAATGGGTATAATTATGGGCGATGAGCTGAGGGACGCCCCAGACACGGCCACCACGGCGGTCCCGTTGGCCTTAAACGGCGCCTCGACGGCTATAGTGACGTTGTTCACTACGCCTAGATATAACGTGGCAGGGCTCAGAGTTATATTGGGGGGTGGGGACTGTAGGACCGGCACAGCCACTGCGTAGTTGGCGGCCACTGGGCTACCTAAGTAATCGTGGCTAGTTATTGAGATCTGCAGCGAGGCCGCTGTGGAGTAAGGGCAAGACTAACACGGGTATTTCGGCGGTTTTATTTATCTGGACGGGGGCGAGTGGAGATAGGACGGCTAGGGATTGGCCGGAGATAGACACTTGCGCGGGGAAGCCGTAGGGGTCCTCAACGGCTAAGTAGACGAGGCTGGGGACGCCGAGATACGCAGAGCCGGAGATAGACGCCGAGAAGGTCGGATACGGCGGCACGTATACCGTCGCGACGTACGTGGCGGTGGGCGTCGAGAGGGAGCTATAGCCAGCCCCGTATTGGGCCGAGACCAAGACCTCTATAGGGCAGGTGACGTTTAGGGCCTTAGCGTATAGCTGGAGCGGAACCGTGAAGATGCCGTTGGCCGGGATAGACTGTAGGAAGGTGGGCTGGCCCGCGGCTAGGTAGGGGCACATGGGCTCAGCCGTAAAGGTCACGGCGTAATACGTGCAGGCGGAATAGAACGTTAGGTCTAACGTCGCAGGGCTCCCGTTATATGTGGGCAGGGAGGACCACTGCGTGTTCAGCAGAGTTAGCTGGACGGAGGGGCACGCGACTTCGGCGGCCGAGGCCGTTGAGGACACGGCCGTATACAAGGCGATCAGCGCGAGTAGGAGAGCCCCAATCGGAGAGTGAGCGTTTCTCATGGAGGCCGCGAGGCCTTATTTAAAAAGGCTTACTCACCTCAGGTTCATTCGTATCTTAGGGCCTCTACTAGGTTTATCCTGCCCGCCCTTATCGCGGGGACTAAAGCGCCCAGTATATTAGCCGCGAAAACCACGGCGGCGGCCATTAACGCCACGGCCGGCTGGGGGGTAAGCGATACGGAGCCGAACCCTGTAGGCCCGCCGAAGCCTCTAAACCCCCCCGCAACGGCGTTGGCCGTAGAGGACTGTTGCGCGCCGGCGAGCGCGAAGAAGTTTATCTTTATTAGGCTTAGGGGGGCTAGTAGGGCTGTGCCGGCGGCTATTCCTATTAGCGCTATTATGGCGGCTTCGTATATCATCATGGCGGTTATTTGGCTTCTCCTAAAGCCTATTGCCCTCAATATGCCGAACTCCCTAGTCCTCTGAATAGCCGAGATGGTCATGGTGTCGTAGAGCCAAAGCGCCGTGATGACAGTCGACACGCCCGAGACCAAGCCCAAGAAAAGCTCAAGGCCCGTGAAGAATTGATTAACGGTCTCAGCGATAGAAGATGGAGCGAAGACCTCGGCGCTGGGGAAGACGGCTTTTAGGAGGTTTTGTATCTCTGTGGCGTAGTTCGGGTTCCTCAGCACTACTACAATAGTCCTATACGTAGTTATGCCCGTAATAGATCTAAATTCGTTTATGTCTACCACTACGGACGTCATAGTGTCGAGGGGGCCCGGCGTGCCGGCGGATATTATGCCGGCCGTGACTAACGTATACGTACGACCTCTATACGTGACAACGATAGGAGTTCCTACGTAGAGCCTTTGTTGCCCGGTCGTAGGATCAAAGGCTATGAAGTATCCCGCCAATGCCAGGCCTCCAGCCACGGCGTCTGTTCCCGAATATAACATAGTGGGCGGGACTAAGGACGTTATGTTCTGGGCCGGAGCCCCGTACAAGGTCGCCGCGGCTGTAGAGCCGCCCGGCAGTTCTACTGTTATCGGCGCCGACGCGACCGGCACAACCGCCGTGGCGTAAGGCGCGATGTAGGCCGAAATCGTGGCTACGTCGGCATCGGTGAAGCTCTGCCCTATTATGTAGACCTCGTTGGTCCCAAAGCTTCTAGTAAAGAAGGACTGCGTAGAGACCCTAAAGGCGTTGCCCACGGAGACCGCTAGAGCCAACGCGGCGAACGCTATAGCTATGCCGACCATAGTGCCTATAGTCCTCCCCCTCCTCTCCCAGAGCGCCCTCCACGCCAGCGCAAGCTCCTCGAACATAGAGGCTGGGCTGGCTGAATTTAAACGCCTAACTCACTTCTCGTGAGTAAGGAAGGCGTCTAACGTGGCTGAACGTCTGGCTAAACGCCGCGGGTCAGCCCCCACGGCCTCTACGGCGTTCTTAAAGCCCTCGTCGAGCCGGCCCAACTTAAGCCTTCTGAGAGTCTCCCTAATCTGCCAATTGCCGACCGACGTGTAGTAGCCTGGGCCTATCCGGCGAATTATATAGACGACCCCCCGCCTCCTCATCGCCGCCAGCTTCTCTAATATGGCCAGCCTCGCGGCCTCATACCCGCCGTCTAGCGAGCTCCTGCGGCCTAAGGCGTCCTCGCGCACCTCGACCTCTATAGTTCTGCGGGACACCCACCGTTCTAGGTAGTAGAAACGCAGGGGGCCGGGCTCGATTAAAACCAAATAGCGATTGTCTAGATATTCGGCGTAGCCGTAGAGGGGCTCCCCCACCTCCCCAGCGTATCTAACCCTTTCAGCTAAGTGATCTCCTATAGCCTCGTCGACAGCTGTAATAGCCCAACGAGAGGGGACTAGGCGCCTCCTATGCCTAGCGCCCAACAAGCCGAGCGCGAAGGCCCTCTGTATGATATACAAATCTACGCCCTTGGTGTATAGCTCCACGGCGGCCTCCCCTGCTCCTAGGTCGTCCGCCATGGCGGAATCTAGAGGCGCAGGCACCCTCGGATTCTCGTCCACTCTAATAGTCTCGAGGGGAGCTCTAGGCCCCATAGGCTTCTCCCTCAAATCGAATTTCACAGCCGTCTCAGGCGACTTGGCGAACTTCATCTCTACGTCGACGGGCCTCTCCGAGACGGCGATCAGCGGCAACTCGCCGAGCTCCCAAGGCCGCCTAGCCCTTTTAAATCCGAAGGCCATATAGCTCCTCAGCCTCAATATATCCTCTAGGGGCTTGCCCCAGAGCAATTTAGGGTCCTCGAAGCCCTTGGCCTCATCCCCTCTTATCTCCGGGGGCTCTCCGAGATATACCCTAACTTCGGGCCACCCCGCCTCGCCTACGACGGCCGAAGGCGGCGTCGCTCCGAAGACCGCGGAGCCCTTAACCCTCATATATGCGGCCTTAAGCGCGTTGATTCGGTCTAGTATAGGGCATTTAGGCAATCCACACAAAAGCTTACGCCCCTGGCACTTAGCGCAGATATTGTACACGGACAAAACGGCGTAGAGATAAAAAAGCTAATCCTTAGCGCCGAAGGCTATCCTAGTAAGCCAATATATCGATTTGAGGACCCCCAACGCGTTGTCTAGGTTTATACGAGACAGCTGGGCCGCGCTCCGCCCCTTAGTATCCTTAAGCTCCCTGAACATCCACTCAATGGAGTTGAACACTTTGTCTATCATGTAGTTGACTACGCGGCTTATCAGCTTATTCTTGCTGTTCTGTAGTATTATGGGCGCGAGCCTCCTCGTAACCCTGAGGTCGTAGCGCCAGCTCTCGTAGAGGATATCCCAGAAGCGCTCGGGCAACATGTCGGGGGTCGGGTGGCGGAGGTGCCTAAGCGCTGAGGTGTACATAGGTATTACGGGAAGCGGAAATATCCAGGCTATGTAGTCGTGGTCTATGATCTTCTCTACGATCTCCATGGTCTGCTTCATGTCCTCGTCCGTCTCGTCGGGGTAGCCTATCGTCATGGTGTAGGCTGGATAGATGTAGTTCTCGTTGAGTATCGCCGTGGCGTCTAATACTACGTCGTGCCATTTCTCGGGCGGATACGGATACGCCTTATTGCGCATATACTTGTTTAAAATACGCACAGAACCCGTCTCAAGCCCTATAACGGGCGTGTCTCCCTTGTCCGGCCCAAAGCCGCTGAGCTCCGCGATGGCTTTAACCGTCTTAGGCGACTCGACGACAGGCGCCGCCGACACGTGGCTGAAGAATATGTGGCGGACTTTATTGCCGCCGGCCTCGACGGAGCGTATCGCCTCATATAGTTTAACTATGGCGTCGTGGTTGACCTTAAGCCTATTGGGGCCATAAGGCGATGTGCCGTAGAGCAACACGTCGTCGGTGATTAAGTCCACTTGGGCCCACCCAGCCTTAAGGTTTATCTCCACCTCCTTCACCACAGTCGATATTGGCAGGGAGCGGAAGGTTATCGGCGTGATTGAGCAGAACTGGCACCCGCGCGGGCATCCGCGCGTGATTTGGACCTCCCCCAGCCTCGCCGGATTTATTATAGCCGGTATATCCTCGGCCGCCGGGTACTCGTTAACAGAGGGCTTGATTACGGGCGGCACCTCCTCCCCCGCCACTATTTTAGGAAGCCACTTGGGCAAAGTGATCTCCACATCCTCTATGAATATGACGTCGGCCCAGCTGGGCCTTCCGGCGCGCATTAGTTGCTCTACGCCGGGGCCGCCGACTATTACCTTAAAGTCGTACTTCTTCTTCAAGGCCTCGACCTCGTCGCTGAGCTCCTTGAAGAATTTAGCGGTCCAGGTCTCGCCGCCGCCTAATATCATAGTCAAGAAGGTGCCCACCGGCGAGAGGCCGTAGGGGTCGTGTACGCTTATGCCCAACACCTTAGTCTTAGGCCCTACAGCCCTCTTGAGCTTCTCAGGCGGCACCACGGCCACCTCGTAGCCGGCCTTGGCCACTATGGCCTCAACCTTCCTTAAAGCGTACGGCGCGTAGAGGGCTCTGCCCTCCTTATCCGTCCTAGCGGGCGGCGTGAAAAACTTATCCATGAAGAGGCGGGGGACTAGTCTAGCCGGCATATCGGCCACATATCCCAGCGAGGAGGCGCCGCCGTAATCGGTGAAGGAGCCCCGGTCGGCCGTGAGGACGACCTCCCAAGGCATGATTATTCCCAGATTTCCCTATTAAAACATTATCCCCCTCCCGCGGCCTTCTTAACTTATTCATATATCGATAAAATTTAAAGATATATCGATTTAATACTTTTCTATTTTATAGAGGATTGAGGTGTATAGTTATAGTGATGATCGGGTCGATGGCGCGAGGGGTGACGGGAGAAGAGACGAGCTGATCACGACAACTCTACCTCAACTCCCTCGGCCCTAGTATAAAGGTGATATACCGCGGCCGTGTCGAAGGGGGCGTACCCAACCGATTTATAAAGCGCTATTTCCTTAAAGGCGCAACTGCGCCTGCCGGCTAATAAGTCCTCTAGCGGCACGGCCTCTACCCCAGCCACGTCGTCTGTCTCCTCAACGGCCTCTGGGCTGTCCACAAGCGCACAGCCGGCCCGCCTCTTGACGTCTTCGTCGAGCTCCCTCACAGGCCTAGGAGCGCCCACAGAGATGACCGCAGAGCCGCGCCCGAGCTTGGCCCCCTTCACCACGGGCTCTGCGCTGTTAGTGGCCGCGATCACCACATCTGCGGACAGCACCTCGTCAAGCCCGGCGTATTTCACGCCTAACATGCCCGCGACCTCCTTTGCCCTCGATCTGCTATATAGCATTATCGACTCGGGTGCGAAGACCTCTCTGAAAACCCTTATGTGATATTGGGCCTGCACGCCGGCCCCGACTACGCCTATGACCTTGGGCCTAACGCCCATTAGCCTCAGCGCCAGGGCGCTCGCCGCAGCCGTGCGCCAGCCCGTGAGCTTAGTGGCGTCCGCCAGCGCGAGGACCTCGCCGGTGTTGGGGTCTATCAAAGCCGCCAGCGCCTTAACGGGCGGCGAGGCGGAGGGGTAAATGCCGACGAGCTTTACCCCTATGCCCATGCCCTCAACGTAAGAGGCCATTGGCGCGAACCAGACGTTGCCGATGGTTAATGCTCGCCGGGGCAAAACTAAGTGTTTAGCCCTAAGCGCCCTCTCTATATCGTCCACGAGCCTCCTCGGGTCCACGGCGGAGTCCACATTGAGCACGAGCTTCACGCCTCAACCAATCTCGGTTAATAAATAAAGGCCTGGCGACTCGGCGGCCCTCTTAGCTTTATCGGGGCTCTCAAAGGCTCCTACTATCGACATATCGTCAAGCCTTATCAACACCCAGCCCCTCCTCCCGCTCGCCTTAGCGGCCGCGACGCCCTTTCTTATCAACTCCTCGAGCATAACTCCCTAACCAGCGAGTTCAACTCCTTTACGACTTCGGCGAAGAATTCGCCGAGGCCTTCGCCGTATTGGCGCCCCGATATCTCGGAGCATGTCGCGAGGGATTGGGAGAGAGCCTTGGCCAGCTCGGCGTCTATGCCCGTTACGCCGGGCCCAGGCTCGCCTAAGCCTATAACGCTCATGAGCGCTATGTGATATGCGTGGAGCCTTGCGGCGTCGGCTAAGGCGTCCTTAAGCCCGTAGTAGTAATCGCTGAGGTGAAACGCCTTTTGTCTATGCACTTCGCTCAACAACGCGCGGGCGGCCGCCTGATCTCTCCTCGCCAATGCGTCGAGCACCGCGCCTCTAATATCCATATATTTCCTGGCTTGCCCCAGGCTTTATATTTTGGAGCCGTGTAAACGCAGTGGAGGTGAGGATCGGTGAGAAGGCGTATTCTATTAGGGAGCCACAGGACCTAGAGCGCTTGTGCCTTGAGCTGAGGAGGGCCCTATATGAGGGGCGGGAGTGCGCGTATAACTCGTGGTATATACGCGTGCCGCCCGAGAGAATTTTAGAAATACTTAAAGAGGCTTATTCCTCATATCTCAAGGGCGAGGCAGGCGTGGGCCCCGTCGTAGAGCGCTATCTGGAGCGCCTCGGGCTCAGCAAAAGCTTGGCCAGAACTATTACGCCGACGTTGAGCGCGTTGGGCCTATCGAGCGCCGGCGCTTTCTCAAAAACAGCGCTTGAGGCCGGGAGATCTCTATACGGCGGCGCTAAACATGAGGCGCTGGCCATATTGAGGGAGGCCGCGGCGAAGAACTGCGTATTGCGCGACATAATGGTGCGCCTCGGCGGCCGTTGCGAGGGGCTAGCCGCTGTCGTAGAGGATGTGTTGAGGAGCTACGGCAAATCGCCCAGGGCCGACGAGGTTAAATATACGGCCGAGCTCGTGAGGCTGTTATATCCCCCCTGTGCGCCCTGCAACTTCGCTTGCATAAATAAAGAGGCCTTCACAACTTGTGCCGACTCTTTAGTGGAGGCGGTGATGGCCAATATAGGCGATCTCTTCGAGAAGCTGGACATCTCTATTCTTCCATCGTATCTAGCCTACGTTAAAAGTGGGGCGAGCTATAGGGCCTTTGTCAAAGACACGAATAAGCCCGTGGGGCTAATAGCGTTGGCCGAGCCCATCGAGGGGGCGCAAATAGGGAGGCTGAGGGACTTATCGAGGGCCCTAGACGCGTTAGTGGAGGAGGGGGCCTATGAGTTCTACGTCAAGGTGTTGCCCATATTGGAGCCGGCCGGGAGTTGCTATAGGCTGAAGGCCTATGTAGAGGTGGCTAGGGCCGACTTGGAGCGGGCGTCGCGCATTATTAAGCTAGATTAGGGAGGGACCACGTGGTCTCGAAAGTCCTAGTGACCCACGGCGCGCCTCTGACGAACGTCTTCACCTCTACGTGGGGCGCTAGGCCCGAGGTGGCTATCTTCTTGCCCAGCACCTCGTCCACCTGGAATATGCCAGCCTCGTCGTCCATATGCACGTGTATGGCCAACGGCCTCTTCTCGCCAGGGCCCACATAGACCTCCCTTATAGCCAGCGCCGAGAGTGCGTGGATGTCGTTTTTCCCCTCCTCGTAGGGGGCTCGGGCTCTGCCCTCAGCCATATCTGTGCCGTCGGCCACCTTAGCTACGGCTCCCTCGAAGGTGAGACACGTGTAAGCCTCGTCGTGGCAGAAGACCGCGTGCATGACCTCTTGCTTCAACATATAGGCCCTCTTCCCTAAGCCGTAGAGCTTGCCCAAAATCTTCATCGTTAGGCGATCGGCCAAGAGGGCGGAGTAGACCGGGTGGAGGGTTCTATGTACGCCGTTGCCTATGTCGTGTAGATAGGCCCCCATCAGCGTCACAACCAACGAGTCCTCCACATCGCCTACGCCATCTCTAACTACGCTGGGAGTGAAGCCGCGCGCGAGCAATACTTGGTAAATAGCCATGGCGCTTCCCGCCACTATTCTAGAGTGGACCGGGCCGTGGTCATTGTAGTGGAGCCGCTTTACGGCGAATATATTCGCCATCTCTAGATATGCCTCCACCTCGTCGTCTGACGTCAGGATATCCCATGCCTTAATTACCTTGTCATATTTGGGAATAATTCTATCTATTAACTCAACGCCGACCTTGTAGAGCACTTGTAATAGCGCCGCGAGGAATATTTGAATTTTTTGTTGCATAATATCTTTAAAAAACTTTTTAATCAAGACGGATTGCTCACATGCTCTCGGCGGCCTTGCTCACGTTTGCGTTCTTAGCCGTAGTGAGCTTGGTAGCAGGCTTTTTAGGCTCGCTCACGGGCTTGGGCGGGGGGACTTTCCTAGTCCCTATATATACGCTCTTCTTAGGGATACCGATAGAATACGCGGCGGGGGCAAGCCTTATATCAACTATAGCGACCTCAAGCGGCGCAGGCTCGGCATATGTGCGAGACCGCATAACGAATGTGAGAATAGGCATGTCGTTGGAGATCGCCACTACCACGGGCTCTATCGTAGGCTCGCTGACAGCTGCCTGGATATATTCCCATGGACTACAGAGAATTATCTATATAATGTTCGGTATAGTTCTCCTTGGTTCTATATATACTCAGATAACTAGGTCTAAATACGAGCTGCCCGAGCCCAAGCCTCCCGATAAGTGGACCCGCTGGCTACAGCTCTACGGCAAATACTACGACCAAGCCTTGGGGAGGGAGGTCGATTATTGGGGGGTCAGGTGGTGGCTCGGCGAGCTCATAATGTTCTTCGCCGGCTTAATATCGGGCTTATTGGGCATAGGGAGCGGCGCGTTGAAGGTGTTGGGCATGGATTGGGCCATGAACTTGCCCATGAAGGTCAGCACAACCACCTCCAACTTCATGATAGGCGTAACCGCAGCCACCGGCAGCTCTATTTATTGGTTCTTCGGCTATATACAGCCCTTCTTCGCGGCCGCCACAGCCGTAGGAGTGTTGGCAGGGTCGCTGATAGGCACGAAGGTCCTCGTCAGGATAAAGAACGTGACAATTCGCTATATCTTCATGGCTATATTGGCTATATTAGGCGTCCAGATGATTTTAAGAGGGCTAGGTATTTGGGCCCCTAGATGAATATGGAGCTCGAGGACATAATAGGCTGGACCCTCAGAATCGGCGTGATAATCAGCATAGCGCTGATACTGCTGGGTCTCGTGTTCTTAATCGTAAAGCCCCCCGAGTACCACATATTCCGCCTCCTATCTTCGCCTACCTCGCCCATAAACAGCTCCGCTCTACCGCCCTTGCAGTCCCTAACCGGGATATATCAGCTCAACGGAATCGATGTAATACTGCTAGGCCTTATGGTGCTCATAGCGACGCCTGTGATAAGGGTATTGATGGGAATTTACAATTTGCTAGGGAGAGGAATTATTTATATGTAATTATTACCACAATAGTCTTATTTAATTTACTTTTTCAATATTTATTATACCTATATTAATTAAATGAGTGTATTAAGACGAGCAGTATATATAGAAATACTTAAACACCTAAAGCTAGCCGGCGTCGATTACGGCAAATCCATCTCTAGGAGTTTGGGAATACCGTTGGCGGACGTGTTGGCCGCATTAGAGGAGCTAGCCGCTATGGGGTTTGTGGAGCTGGTGGATAGGCCCACGTTAAAGAATACCGTGGCTAAGATGAAGAGGAGCCACGAGGTGAGGAAACACCACAAGTACTACCGCCTGTCTAAGGCCGGCGAGGCCCTCCTGCGGTGTCTCAGGAGGAGGGGGGCCGAGCTATATCTAGAGGCTCTCACCGAGGAGGAGAGGAGGGCGCTGGCGGCTATATGTAGAGGCGACGCCGCGGAGGGCGAGGCCCTCGAGGCCTTGACGGCCATGGGGCTTGTCACAAACGGCGAGTTGACAGAGCTAGGCTTAAAAGTCGCCGCTAAGATAAATCCCTCATGTATGCAGTCGTATATATCACGGCGCCTCAAGAAGCCGCCGAGAGAATAGCCAGACATTAATAGAGAGGAGACTCGCCGCCTGCGTCAACATAGCAGCTCCCATCAACTCCGTATACTGGTGGGAGGGAAAAGTCGAAGAAGATAAGGAGGCGTTGCTTATAGCTAAGACCAAGACGGATAAACTACAAGAGCTAATCGCGGCCGTTAAGGCAATTCACCCCTATAAAGTCCCCGAGATAATCGCCGTGCCTATAATTGGGGGCAACGAGGATTACATTAGATGGATAGACGAATCAATCGCACAAAGGCCTCAGGCTTAATAACTAGAGTTTTCTCAGATATATGCCATCGGTGCTGTGGATATTATTCGATGGGGGCGGCGATAGGCCTAGGAACGGCGTTACGCCGTTTTTCATAGCGCTTAAGCCCGTAATAGATAGGCTCGCCTCGCTGGGCTCATGCGGCATAATGGACCCCATATCGCCCGGCGTTAGGCCGGGGAGCGACACAAGCCACCTAGCACTCTTCGGCTACGACCCCTATAGGTACTACACGGGGAGGGGCGCCTTCGAGGCCTTGGGCGCAGGCGTCGAGCTGAGACCCGGCGACGTCGCCTTTCGAACAAACCTAGCCACAATAGACGCCAAGGGCATAGTGGTGGATCGGCGCGCTGGCAGATATGTGGCGCCGGAAGAGGCCAGAGAGGTGGAGGCCATTATGGCCAAGATAGGGGAGGAGGTGGAGAAGGAGGTTCGGCGTCTCCGTCGTGTATAAGTCCACTGTGGAGCACAGAGGCGTATTAGTGCTTAGGGGGCCCGTCTCACATAAAGTCTCGGACACAGATCCGCATAAGGTCGGTGAGCCTCTAGCGCCAGCTAAGCCGCTCGACGGAGGTAAGGAGGCCCAAACTACAGCGGAGGTAGTCAACGAGATAACTAGGCTCTTCGTAGAATACTCCAAGGGGTTGGAGGCGAATAAAAGGCGTAGCGAGCGGAACGAGCCGCTTATAAACGCGATCCTAATACGCGGGGGCGGCTATATGCCCGCCATAGAGCCGCTCGCGCAGAGGTATAGGGTTAGGGCGGCCGCGATAGCCGGCGTGGCATTAATAAGAGGCGTCGCCAAGTCGGTAGGCATGGACGTATATGCGGCTGAGGGACTGGGGGGCACCAAATTCGATAAGTTCGAGGCGGCTGTGAGGCTGGCCATCGACTTGATGAAGAGGTACGACTTAGTCTTCCTCCACGTCAAGGGAACAGACAGCGCGAGCCACGACGGCGATTTTAAGGGGAAGGTATCGGTAGTGGAGAGGCTCGACGAGGCTTTAAGGCCCTACGCGGAGATCCTGGAGGAGAACTACGTAGTGGTGACATCGGACCACGCCACGCCGGTGGCGGTGATGGAACACACGGGGGAGCCTGTGCCCATAATGCTATACGGCCCCGACGTCGTGAGGGACGACGTGACTAGGTTCAGCGAGCTCACCTGTTGGAGGGGGGCCTTAGGCAGAATTAGGGGAATAGACGTAATGCCGACCTTGGCCAGCTATTTGGGCGTCTCTGAGAAGTTCGGCGAATGATTAATAATCCTCTAAAGTCCTAGACATAATATAGGCGTCTTCTCCGTCGGCGTAATACCTAGGTATCCGCCCAGTTATGGAGTAGCCCAGCTTCTTATAGAGCGATATAGCCGGCGTATTCGATACCCTGACCTCTAAGTAGACCTCCTCTGCTCCGTAAAAGCGCTTCATGGCCTTCATGCCCCTAATCATCATGTTAGTCGCTATCCCGATCCTCCTGGCTTGGGGCAAAACGCCTATAGAGACCACGTGGCCTTTGTGAGCGGCCTTACCCTTGTGTATATTAGACCAGCCGTATTCTACCCTATTCATCATATACCCCACGGGCTCGCCGTCCATCTCAGCCACTATAAAGGCCTTGGGGTAAGACATGTAGTGCTCCACGAAGAACCACTCGGGGTAGTTTTCGGGCAAAACTCGCCTATTGATGGACACGACCGCGTTTAGGTCCTTAATCTGGAACTCCCTCAACACGTACCTCCGCCCGTCCTTCCCCACCAGCTCCTGGGGCCCCTCGATAATTATCTCCATGGAGCTGCAAGAACCTATATTTTTATGTAGGGGCGCCGAGGTCCTGCGGGGCGAGTTAGGTAGGGCGTTTATACGAGGGCGGCGGGCTCCACGACATGGCCTTAGCGGCTAGGGGCTCGAGGTAGCTATATATCGCGCTCTCCCCCTTCCTCTTAGCCGCCTCCACCATGGCGTCCAGGAGCGATATCAAGTCGTCGTAGGTGCGCCTATCGACGGGGTAGGGCACTCCGTCTTTGCCGCCTACGGCGAAGCTGAACTTAAAGGGGTCTACGTTGGCCGGATCGCGCCAATCGGCCGGCGATCTGTAGAGGAGCTCGGCGACTAGGGCTAAGGCCCGTAGAGTCTTAGGGCCTACGCCTCTGCTTAACACGAGCGACTTGAAGTCCTCTACGTCCCGCGGCAACGACTTAGCCAGCCTCCAGGGATCCCCCAGCTCCGCCTTAAGCTTCCCCAAATCGATGTAGGGGTGGTAGTATGTGGTCCCGACTAAAGTCCTCTGGCCATATAAGACGGCCAAGTCTCGCGCAAAGCGCGAGGAGCCGTCTTTAACTAAGTCTAGTATAGTCTTTCTATTGCCGTCGCTCTTAGAAGAGGCTAAGTTCAACGCGGCCCTCTGCCTCACCCCCATAATACCGCTGTGGGGGTCGTCGAAAAACCTCTGCGTAGCCAGCCAGTGGTAGCGTCGGGCCATACGAGAAGCGGGGTTCATGCCTTGCTGTATCACGGCCCACCCGCCGCTCCTGGCCACCACAAAGGCGTGGTGGTATATGGTATAGCCGTCTTGGACCAGCGCGTTGTCCACCTTAGCCGTTAACCTAGAGGCCTCTATAAGGGCCTCCACGTCTAGCCCCCAAGCCTCGCCTATCCTCCTCAGCTCCTCAGGCGTTTTCAACGCGTATTCGCCCTTGCCCCCCGCTATGCGGAGCGGCACATCGGCCTTCTCCATGGCGTATTTGAGCACGGCGGTCGTGACCGTAGTGCTCCCCGATGAGTCCCAATCCATGCCGATTAAGTTATTAACGGCTTGGAAGAACACGGGGCTAGCCAACCGCTCTAAGATGCCGGCCTCGCCCCACATATCGTACATCACGGCTATCAACAAGACCGATAACTTCTTCATTCTAGCTAATAACCAAGCCGGGACGTGGCCTTCGTGTAACGGCAAGTCGGCGAATCCAGTAATGCCCACAAGTGACTGGACCTACGGCTAAAAAAGCATTAAGGACGGAAAAACGGTTATATTACTGGCAAGTAATCGCCATGGCATCTGTGTTTAAGGCCTACGACATACGCGGCGTCTACGGCAAAGAGCTAACCCCCGAGCTTATTAGACAAATAGGCTATGCGATAGCCAAGTTCTTCGGGGGCGGGAAGATTTTGCTGGGGATGGACGTCAGAACGCATTCCCCGGACGTCGCTAGGCACTTAATAGCTGGACTCACGGCTTTAATGGACGTGGAGTTCCTGGGCACTATAACAACGCCGATGGCCCACTTCGCCTCCCGTATTTTTTACGAGCCGGCGGCCATGATAACGGCCTCCCACAATCCGCCGGAATACAACGGCTTAAAGGTGATGCACCGGGGAGGGTTGGACCTCGCCTCGGCCGAGCTACAAAGGGTGAGGGAGCTCTTAGAGGAGCCGCCCGACCGCCAAGCGGGCTTAGTCTACGCACAGGACGTAAGAGAGCACTATTTTAGGTATATGGAGAACGCCTTCGGCGACCTCGGCCTCTCAATAGGCTTCGACCCAGCCAACGCGGCCGGCGTCGTGTTAAAGCCGCTCCTGCGCCGGGCGTTTAAACGCGTTGCCGCTATAAACGATAGGCCCGACGGCAGATTCCCGGCGCATCCCCCAGACCCAGAGAAGGCGGAGAACCTCTCGCAATTAATAGAGCTAGTGAGGAGGGAAGGGCTAGACGCCGGCGTGGCCCTAGACGGCGACTGCGACCGCGTCGGGCTTGTGACGGCTAAAGGAGAGGTGTTCAGGCCCGAGAAAATCGCCTACATGCTAATAGAATATTTCGCCAAGCCCGGCGACGTAGTGGTCTTAGACGCAACTATGCCGCTTTATTTAGAAGCTATTGCCGGCGAGAAGGGCGTCAAGGTTGTAAGAGAGAGGGTAGGCCACAGCTTTCAGAAATCCACCGCCGTTAGGAGCAACGCGCTTTTCTGGGCCGAGTACAGCGGACACGTCGGCTTTAAAGACCACTACTACTTCGACGACGGCATATATGCCGCGCTGAAGACCTTCAGCGTGGCCTCCCAGGCGTCGAAGACGCTGGACGAGATATTGGCTGAGGCCCCCAGAGTATACGAGGCGCGCATAGACCTGAGAGTAGAGGATCAAGCAAAAGCCATGGCGAGAATAAAATCGGCGCTGGCGGGCCTCACGGGCGTAGAGGTGGTGGAGCTAGACGGCGTGGACCTCAGGTTTAAAGACGGCGGCAGGTTGTTGATTAGGCCCAGCAACACCGAGCCTCTTATAAGGGCTAAGCTAGAGGCGCCGACGGCGTCTCGCCTAGAGGAGCTGAGGTCTACATTAAGCAAATTGCTTTAATGCTCTTTTCTTCTCTCCTCCTCGCAATTACTCCTCTAATTAATGTATCATTAAATATAACTATAATAAGAAATATTTCTAATATTTTAAATAATATATCGCTGATAAATCTCACAGAAATTATAAGAAATATTACTAATTCAAATATTACGAACAACTTAGTTAGCTGCGTAAACAGCACAGGCCTAGTCTCGGGCTGTAAAGCCCCCTCGGCCCCCCATGTGCCGCCTCCCGAATTAACGGCGATTTATTCAATATACGCCGCATTGCTCTTGCTCAATATCCTTCTGGGCCTAATGTATATTAGATATTTGAGGGCCTCCCTGAGGTGGAGCGGCGGGCGCGCCCAGCCGCGTGGACCTGACCCGCGCCCGATATCGTTT
>JZWT01000026.1 GCA_000960885.1 Thermoproteus sp. AZ2
CGCTGCGACGAACGCCGCAAGACCCAATGCCAACAACAACAATACTTTAGTGAGCATATATGTATTATTTCTCTATCTTTTAAATTTTTCTCTTTATTAAAGTAAAGAAACAATATATTCTGTATCTTATATATTTGTATACAAATACAAATTATTATATTTTAAATTTAAATATTTTAGGATTTTTGATGATATGGCCAAAGTATATAATATAGGTAAATTGCCCGTAGATCTACCGGGGAGACTCGCGGCAAATCCCGGCGTTATTCTTAAGCCGGATTTCTTCGCGTTTCAGCTCTTGCCCGGTAGGCGAGGCGACTACGCGATCGTCTACGCCGGCGGGGCCCTCGCCGTTATACCGGACAACGCGCGGATTGTGGAGGACGCCGACGAGTCCAATATAACGGGCTCCCAGATCGTGAACGGCCTATACTTCTTCGGGGGAGGAGAGGCCATGGCGGCTCAATACGCCACTTGGTCGCCCTGCGTCTACCCCACCGAATACTGTGCCCCCTATCTCGCCGTCTACGACGGGACCCTTAGGGTGATTAAGATACCCAGCGGCAGTTGCGCCAATATGAACCTCACGGGCGTTGCCTACGACGGCGAATACTACTATGCGGTTGGGGGCGGGAACTATCCCCCGTTCGACGAATACGGCCTAATCCACTACACAGGCGTGGTGGTGCTGAATAAAGACCTCGAGATTGCGGGCTACGGCTTAATAGACGTCGTCGACGACGCCGGGCACAAGCTGGGCATGTATAGGTCTGGGCCAAAGCGCTACGTAGACGGCTACATCTACTCCTTGGCCTACGACGTGGAGAGGAAGGGGCTTTTGTACTTGGTGAAGTTCTCGTATAGGCCTAGCAAGAGCTTGTGCCAGAGGAGCCCGTCTATTAAGCCGGAGTACGTCGCCACGGCGGCGGAGGATTTCGACGGGCGCGCCATTCCGTTGCTCCTAGAGGATTTATCCGTGGCTTATTGGGATGGGCGCTACGTCAAATGGCGCGACTTAAGGGTTGAGGCTCCGGAAGTCCCGTATATTAGGGCGTCGGGCGGAAGGCTGTACGTGGCCTATAACGCCGACGGCGAGTTCGTGGTGGAGAGCCCCGTGAAGTATAGGGCTAGGGGCATGGGCTTTATAGACTGGACCGGCGCAGCTATAGTGTTCGAGGGCCTCTCGGCGGGCTCGCGCATATACTACGTAGACCTAAAGCCTTAGGGGTCTCATTATATCGGGCACGACCTCCATCAACGTCTTGGTGTACTCAGAGGTCGGGTGCGCTATGACCTCCTCTATATTGCCGGACTCCACTATCCTGCCGCGGTACATCACCACCACTCTGCCTCCCCCGCTTCTATGCGCCAAGTATCTAGCCACGCCTAAGTCGTGCGTAATGAAGAGCAACGCCATTCCGAACCTCTTCTTCAGGTCCGCCAACACGTCCAATATGCTTATCCTCAACGACGTATCTATCATGGTCACGGGCTCGTCGGCCACCAATAACTTCGGCTCAGTGGCCAGAGCCCTGGCTATGGCCACGCGCTGGCGTTGTCCGCCGGAGAGTTGATGGGGGTATTTACCCATGAAGAACTCCGGAGGCTTGAGGCCTACTAGGCTTAAGAGCTCCGCCACTCTGCCGTCTACGTCTGAGGACCCCCACTGCCTCAAGGGCGCCGCTATAGCCTCGTAGACGGTCATAGAGGGGTCTAGGCTCGAGTAGGGGTCCTGCGGCACCCATTGGACCGCCCTTCTGTACTCCCTATAGGCCTTTCCCCTCAACTTATATATATTCATACCTTTATACAGTGCTAAGCCCGCCGTGGGCTTCTGAAGGCCTAACACCACTCTGCCCAGCGTCGTCTTCCCGGCGCCGCTCTCGCCGACAACTAAGACTGTCTCCCCCTCATCTATGGCCATAGAAACTCCGTCCAACGCCTTGACGACTCTCTTCTTGAATAGGCCGCCGCTTTCTTCGAAGTACACCTTAACGTCTTTAAGCTCTATCATCACTTAAACAAAAAGCACCTAACTATTTTATTTCCTACGGCGGCCGCGCTAGGCTCCTCGACTTTGCAGACATCCATGGCGTATGGACAGCGCGGCCAGAAGGGGCACCCGGATATCTCCTCGAAGGGGCTCGGCGGCTCCCCTGCTATAGGCCGCACCTTGGCTGGGTCAACGTATAGCGAGGGGGTAGAGGAGATGAGGGCCGAGACGTAGGGGTGGGAGGGGTTGTATAAGACATCCTTGACTGGGCCCACCTCGACGATCTTTCCGGCGTACATAACCGCGACCTCATCGGCTATAGAAGGCATAAGCGAGATGTCGTGTGTTATGAATATCATGGTCGTGTTGTACCGCGCCTTTATCTCCTTAATCGCCCTAAGCACCTCCGCCTGGGTTACCACGTCTAGGGCCGACGTGGGCTCGTCTAATATGACTAGCTCCGGCTCCAGTAGAAAGGCGAGCGCTATGAGGACTCTTTGCTTCATGCCCCCGATAGTTGATGGGGGTAGAGCCTAAGGACTCTGTCGGGGTCTAAGTCCACCACGCGCAAAAGCTGCCGTGCTCTCCTCACCACCTCCTCCTTGTCGTCGAGGCCGTGAGCTCTTGCAGTGTCTATGAAGTGGCCCAAACACGTTCATAGTGGGATTGAGCGCGTTTTGGCTGGCTTGGGGCACGTAAGCCACTCTGCGCCATCTATACTCCTTATCGAAGACTGATTCGTCTAGCGTGAAAATATTTACCCCGTCCAAGACTATTTCCCCCGACTTTAAATAGGCCGGCGGCTTTAACAACCTCATCACGGCCATGGCCAACGTGCTTTTGCCAGACCCTGACTCTCCCACCAGCCCTAGTAGGACTCCCCTCTTGACGTCTAAGTCCACCCCCCTAAGCGCGCGCACTTCAAAGCCCGTGTCTGGCATCCTATAAACGACCCTTAAATTCCGGATAGAGAGCATATTAGTACCTCCTTCAGTACTCATAAGAATTTTGCGGCTCCTATAAGATCAATACATATTTTTATAAATAATTTTGTATACATGGAGCTCCCTAAACGCGTAGAAAGCGAGGAGGAGTTGGAGGAGCTTTTGACGAGGCCTACGCCCCAGCTAGTTAGGCTCGTTGCGTCGCTTGACGGCGATTTTGAGGTCTTGGGGGCTGGGGGCAAAATGGGGCCTTATATGGCCGTTATGCTGGCCAGAGCAGTTAAAGAGGCGGGGGCCCAAAAGCGGGTAATAGCAGTGTCTAGGTTCAGCGACTCGCGCGTGCGGAGATACCTAGAGGAGAACGGCGTGGAGGCCGTATCTGCAGATCTCTTAGAGGATGGTGCGCTGGAGTCTCTCCCCTACGTTAAAAACGTCGTCTTCGCTGCGGGGTACAAATTCGGCTCAACAGGCAACGAGCCGGCGATGTGGGCCACTAATACTTATCTGCCGGCTAGAGTAGCGCTTAGGTTTAAGGCGTCTAGGATAGTCGCCCTATCCTCCGGCAATGTGTACCCGCTCGTCCCGATCTGGAGCGGGGGGTCGAGGGAGGAGGACGAACCGGGGCCTATAGGCGAATACGCCATGAGCAGGCTGGGCGGCGAGAGACTCCTCCAATACTTCTCGGCTAAATACAAGATCCCCATCACCATTATCAGGCTGAATTACGCCGGGGAACTCAGATATGGCGTCTTAGTAGATATAGCGCTGGCCGTATACAACGAGAGGCCTATAGATCTGCGGATGGGCTACTTCAACACTATTTGGCTAGGCGATGCAAACGACTATATTCTGAGGTCCTTCTCTATCTGCTCCTCACCGCCGACTATACTAAACGTCACAGGCCCTGAGATTATTTCGGTTAGATGGGCCGCCGAGGAGTTCGGGAGGATTTTCGGCAAGAGGCCCATCTTCGTAAATAAAGAGGAGGAGACGGCGCTCTTAAACAACGCCTCAAAAGTATTCCAATTATTCGGTTATCCTAGAGTGCCTTTAAGGCTTATGATGGAGTGGGTAGCCCATTGGATAGCCTCTGGGAAAAGGCTATATAATAAGCCTACTCATTACGAGGTTCGAGATGGCAGGTATTAAGCTTAGGGAGGAGCTCGCCGAGGCCTTAAGAGGGGGATTAGTTATACCCGCGCACCCCCTCGCCTTGACGGACGACGGCAGGCTAGACCGCGCATCGCAATACGCCTTGACTAGGTACTATATAGCTGCAGGCGCCGGCGGAGTGGCGGTGGGCGTGCACAACACTCAGTTGGGCATACACTACAACGGCATGTACGAGGATGTGCTGAGAATAGCGGTCGAGGCCTACGAGGACGCCAAGCCTAAGAGGCCGTTCTTGATGTTAGCCGGGGTATTATTAGAGGACGAGGGGCGCGCTGTGGGCGAGGCCCAGCTAGCCGCCGACTTAGGCTACGATATGGCCGTCCCGGTGCCTCTAGGCGCTGTAAAGGACGAGGGTGCGCTGCTCTCATTAATACAGAGGATCTCCGAAATACTCCCCATCTTCGCCTTCTATCCGCAGAGGGCTATCGGCGGACCCGCCCTCTCTAGAGCTTTTTGGGCAAAACTCGCAGAGGAGATGCCAAATCTATACGCCGTGAAGATAGCGCCTTTTAATAGGTACGAGACCATATACGTCGTAAGAGCCATAGCCTCTATTAGGGACGATGTGGCCTTCTACACAGGCAACGACGACAATATCATAATAGATCTATTGACCCCCATACCTGTCGGCGGGAAGTATAAGTGGATAGTCGGCGGTCTCCTGGGCCAGTGGTCTGTGTGGACGCTTTTCGCCGTAAAGCTGCTGGATAAGATAAAAGAAGTTAGGCGTAAGATAGCCGCGGGGGCCCCAATACCCTCAGACCTACTACGCCTAAACGCCGAATATACGGACGCCAACTCGGCTATATTCGACGCGGCCCACGGCTTTAAGGGCCTATACGCCGGCATAAACGAGGTCTTGCGCAGACAAGGCCTTGTGAAGAGCAGGAGGACTCTCGACGGCGTAGACCTATCGCCGGGCCAGCTAGAGGAAATTGAAAGAGTCTTGAGGGAATACCCCCACCTCCACGAGGAGGACGACGCCTTCGTGAAGGAGCATTTAGGGGAATTCCTCAGCGGATATACTCCTTAACCCCCCGCCTTAGGCTCTCGGCTAATTTCCTCGCGGAGTCCTCAGAGGATAGGGCTGTGAAGTAGATCCAGACGACCTCTCTACAAGCGCGCTCGGCCCCCTCTAGGCGTAGCGACGCGTAGAGGTCTTTAGGCAAGCGCCACCTCTCGTCGTATAGAGCCCTCTGCTTATAGACGGGCGCCTCATAGCCGGCTAAGAGCTCGACGCCTCTCCTCCTCATATACTCCACGAACTTCTCCTTAGGCCCTCTAGACAACGCCTCGCGCCCCAGCCTTAGGAAGACTAAGTAGTAGTTCCCCTCGCCGTATTTAGGCGGAGGTATCAACGAGATGCCCTCTACGCCCTCTAACAAGTCGGCCAACAACTTACCGTTCTCCCTCAGCCTCTTAAGCCTCTCCTCAAAGACCTCAAGCTGTTCAAGCAACAACGCGGCTTGTATCTCGGTCATGCGCAGGTTCCAGCCCATGACCTCATGCTGATACCAGCCGCCGCCCGGCGTACGCCCTACGTTGTGGATAGACCAAGCGCTTTTATATATGGATTCGTCGTTGGTCACAATTATGCCTCCCTCGCCCGCGTTCATTATCTTGCTGGACTGAAAACTGAAGACTCCCACATCCCCCACAGCGCCGACCCCCCTTCCCCTTATACTTAGAGCCGTGAGCCTGCGCGGCGTCTTCAATAACGTAGGCGCCGTGCCTCCGCGCCGCGGAGATTATTGCGTCTAAGTCGGCTGGATAGCCGCCCATGTGGACGGGCTCCACGGCCTTTATGGAGCCCTCCTTATCGCCCTCTAAGGCCTCGGCGACGCCTTGCGGATCTATCTGTAAGTCGTCCCCCACATCGACGAATATGGGCACGGCGCCCGCCAAAATCATCGAGGTGGCAGACGCTATGAAGGTATACGCCGGGACTAACACCTTATCGCCGGGCTTAATACCTACAGCTAGCGCGGATATGAAGAGCCCCATTGTGGCGTTCACCACCGCAACGCCGTATTTAGCGCCCTGATATGCGGCGAACTCCCTCTCAAACCTCTCGACGAAGCCCCCAGGCCTTCTGCCGTAAAGCCCGCTGGCCAAGACCTCATCGATATACCGCATATACAGCTAAGCCCATGTGCTTAAATCCCTTATCAGCCATTGGGGTATACCGCCGTATGGCAATTGAAATAGAGATATCCCCAGCACCCGGCCTCTGACCTCCGACAACTGCGCCGCCTCGCCCGGCGATAGCTCGGCTATCCTTACCCCGATCGCCACGCGCCCGAGCTGGGCCGACTCCAACGCCACCCTTTTGACCCAGCCCAAATCGCCGCCCCAATTCGACCTATAGGCCGTGACCACGTAAAAATCTAGGCCCCACTCCCACCACGTTTGGCCGGCCGCCGTGTGGGCGTATTGGGGGCCGGGGTGCACGTGCGCGCTGACGGCTTTAAAGCCCAAGCGCCTGGCCCTTTGGGCTAAGGCCGAGGCGAAGCCCGCCAGCGCTTTAGCCCTCCAGCGCAACGCAACGTCTTTCGGCTCGTCGAACAACTCCCGCTCGGTCTCAGCCTTGAACTTAGCCCTACAAGCCTCGCAGTAGCAGTAATCATATTTTGGATCGTAGCGGACGTATAAGCCCTCGGCCAACGGCTTCTCTAGGGGGAGCTCGGGGTATTGGAGATAGCCTAGATGTACGCCGTAGAACTCGGCCAGCCCCGCGGCCTCGCGCAGAAGCGACTCAGCTATGGATAAAGTCTCGGCCCTATTAGGGCATAGGAATTTATACGTCTCTATATAGGGCGGGTCGTCGTATATCGATTGCCCAAGCCTGTTGACCATATAAAGCCTTTTCTCAGCCCTCGTAGTCCTCATAGGGGTTATCCACGCGTGGACCCTCACGCCCTCCTCCGCCAACGCCGACGTGAGCCTCTTAATCTCAAGGCTCAAGTCCCTCTTAGTCCAAAGCGATGAGCGGTAGTAGGCGCCATCGTAATCTGTGAGCAAGAGGAATACGTCGGTCACGCCCAATTCCCTTACTTCTCTCAGGAGTAAGTCCGGGTTTTGGTGCCAGCTCCTGCTCCAAGCGAAAATCATATAGCTTCCCACTCCCATAAAAACATGTATGCGGTGCTCGAAAACGACTTGCTTAAGGTCGTCGTCCATTTGCCCTCGTCCTCTGTGATAGAGATATACGATAAGGCCAACGGCGCCTCGCACCTCTTGGCTAGAGAGCCCGAGTTAGCCGCGGGCCTGCCCGGCATGGGCATTTACGAGGCCGAGCCGGATGTGAGGCCTCTTCGATATGAGGAGAAAAATAATTCTATTATTTTTCAAGGAAATAAAATGATATATATTATGAAAAATAATTATTCTAAAAGAAAATAAAATAAGCTTTAATATAAAAATTATAAATTTAAGCGAGAGGAGGAGGGCCAGAATTAGGAGCGTCGCCTATATCGCCTGCGGCGAAGGCGGATATTTTGGGAAATCCAGAGGGGCCATGTATAACTGCGCCTACTTCGCTAAGTTCGGCTTCGCCGAGCCTACGCCGCTCAGCTTCTCCTCAGTCGGCGTAAGGCCTCCGGCATCCGGCTTTATGTTTAGAAAACATGAACATAGAGATATCTATCTACCCGAGTTGGAGTGGATTGCGTTTGTAAACCGGAGCAAAAAGGTCGGCCTAGCCTTTATAATAAGGGGCGACGCCTACGGCGTAGTTGAAGATCAATTCTTCGACGTAGAGCTGGACTTGGTGTCCAGCAAGACGTTGAATAGGGGGGAGGCGCTAGAGCTGGCATACGACGTATTGCCCTTCTGGGGGCTGGAGAGAGTAGACTACGTAGATGACGAGTTGATAGCCGGCATTGAGTCGCCCAGCGTAGTTGCGCCGGGCGCGAGCATAAGGGGAAGGGCCTCCTTCTTCCCCCTTAGGCCTATGAGGCTCAGCGTAGGCGGCTACATAGAAGAGCGGCGGCATATGTCTGTCTTGGGCAGGCGCGGCTACAACATAGATAGAGTGAGCCCGGACGTTAGGGAAATCCCTCTGCAGCTTAGCGGAGGCGAAGTGGAGCTCAAGCCTCGGGAGCCCGTATATGTAGAGCTAGAGTCGCCCCCTCTGGAGTGGTCCTTCCACTACTCCATCTACGCCATCCCCCAGATAGTGATAAAGGCCGGCGGCCGCGAGATACGGAGGGCCTTCTCCATAAACCCCGATTACTCGGCGGCTCTTGAGCTGCTCGGCAGAAGGAAGCCCTGGTATAAACACGGGGAGGAGCTCTTAAACGAGGCCGTCGACGGCCTATACGTAGACCGCGCGGCGGCGGACCACCTCTACGAGCTGGCCGTAGATCCGCTCGCCCCAAGGCCCAACGCCTTCTTCGGCGGAGCGGGCCGCATAGGCGCCAGAGCGCTGGGCCTCATAAAGAGGTATTTAGAGGGCGCAGCCGACGGCGGCGAGTCCTGGTATTTATACAAGATAATAACCACCGGCGTAGCCGCCAAGGCTCTAAAGGCGGCCGCGGCTTATAAGTTCTTAAAAGACGAGAAAGCCTTGGGGGAGGCCTTAGGCGTATTCGAGACAGTCGCCGAGTTGTACGAGAAAGGGGAGTTGATACATTTCTTCAACGGCCTACAGGGCGGCGGAGGGGCCGGCGGGATGTTCCAGCTGTCCCTAGCCTTTGATTTAATCGAGGATCGCATACCTGAGGCCTTAAAGAATAGGCTACTCCTCGTCTTTAGGTGGGCCCAGCGCGAGTTATTAAAGCTCGCCAACGCTTGGGCCGGCAATTGGGAGACCATGGAGGCCTTGGCCCTAGCCTCCTTGTCGACGAAGTTCGATTTTTCGTCGTCATCCCTCGGCCTCGCTAAGGCCGAGGCGGTGTTTAAAAACGCGCTTAATTATTTCTACGACGACGGCGGATGGATTGAGGAATCGGCGACATATCACTTAACGACGCTTATGCATATTATCCAAGGCGCAGAGGTCTTGAGGAGGTCTGGGATAGATCTTTATCAAGTTAAGAGGGGGAAGCCTGTGATAAAGGCGGCCGTTGAATGGCTGTGGCACATAATGACGCCCTACCACCGCATGCCGGCGTTAGAGGACAGCGGCGACGATATGCCGCCGGCGGACCCCTTCATAATAGCCGGCGTTAGGTATATGGACCCGGCGTTGGTGAGCGCCGGCTTAAAGCTGATCGAGAGAGGGGCCAGAGTAGATACCATATTTGCGCCGATGGCATTGGCCGAGGCCGAGGAGCTCGCGTCTAGCGCAGACCTCACAGGGCCTCCGCAACGCCCCCCAGTGGCCGTCCTAGACTCCTCGGGACGTTTCGTCGTGCGCTCTGGCGAGGGCGAAGACGCCGCGTACTTCATATTGGACTACGGCCCCCACGGAGGCTGGCACGGCCACCCCGACAAGTTATCCTTTGAGCTGCACGCATTTGGGGAGCCCCTAGCCGTCGACTCAGGGGCCGCCTTCTATTACGGCGAGAGGCATTGGGCTTGGAATAGGAGGAGCATCGCCCACAACACGGTGACCCTTGAGGATAGAGACCAAATCGAGACGCGCGGAATATTACGGGCGCTTGTGCAGAAGGGCGAAGCCGTCTACGCCGAGTTTTACGCAGAGACGTATCCCGGGGTCGGCCATACAAGAGCCGTCTTTACGCCCGATAAATTCACGTATCTAATTAAAGATACGATAAGAGGCCGCGGGAGATTTCGGTGGAATTTAAACCTGTTGGGGTCCATAGCTGAGGTGGCCGAGGCGCCAGGAGCGGTAATTTATAAGGCGCTGAGCGCCGGCGGTAGGCGCTATACCGTGGCTTTGCCTAAGCCGGCGCGCATAGGGCAGGGGTGGCGCAAGGGCGATACGCCTACGATTTATATGTATTACGAAGAAGAAGTCGATAGAATCGGGGTCTTGTGGGGGCTTATATCTGCGAAGGATTTAGGAGCAGAGGATGTGGCGAGGATGTTAGGCGCTTTGGAAGGCCGAGCACTGGCCCTCTAAATCGGGGCACCACTCCGAGGAGGCTCGGCCGTAGGCATACGGCATAACGCCGTCGTTGGACAAATAAACTCTGGGCGGCATCCGCGCCAGAGTTACAGGCGAGGCGCCGACCTCGTCTATCTTTAGAGCGGCAATGGATCCATCGCTTAAGCCGTAGAATATCACGTGCGCCTTCGCCTCTACGTCATAAGCCGCAAACGCCGCCTCGTGGTCCGAGGAGGCGCGCGCCTTGAGCTTCGCTTGTTTTATAGACTCGGCTCCGTCTTTGCCCAATAGGCCCAGCCCGACGTAGCTCCCTCCGCCGTAGGCCACCTCCCAGAAATAGGCGAAGTAGAGCCTCCCGCCCTCGAAATAAAGCGGTATTAACGCCTTTAAATTATCCTTGGGGAAGCCGCGCCATTTATCCATAGGTATTAACGCCCTGATTTCGGCGAAGGGCTTGCTCCATACGTAAAGACACGGGCGCCTGCCGAGCCCTCCGGACCTCCCCCAGCCTATCACTGCGCCGTCCCAAGCGCCTCCGACGAATCTATCCAGCGCCGAGAAGGCCCCGCTGCAAGAATCCCAGGAGGCGTAGCTCTTCGAGGGGGCGCCCCTATACCTATCGGCAATGTGTAAATAGGCGAATTTGTCGGGGAGCCAATAGTGGTGAGAGGCCAACACCCATCTGCCCTCCCCTAGCTCCGTCGCGCCGTTGTAGATAACCATAGGCCATATGTTGTAGGGATGACCGCCCGGGCCGTAACAGCCCAGCTTGGAGTAGTTGCGCTGGGCTAAGTCGACGAGGTAAACGCAGTTATACTCCTCGCCGCCCTGCGCCCACAGCCTCGGATAAGTCAACGTTGTGTCGAGCGCCGAGCCCGCCGCCACCGGCGCGTTCTTGACCTCCGTTATTTCCTCCACGCCTATATCGCTCGGCGAGGCGATTATCTTAAACACCTTAAAAGTCGTCGAGGGGGGCTGGGAGATTAAAAGCCAGGACCCCACCGCTATAAGCTCCGCCGAGCGGCCGCCGACCTTGTTCCACACCGCATATGCGTAATTGAAGGGGCCCCACTCAATATTCTTAATAACCTCCGCCGACTCTAAATCGCCCGATACCCTCACCAACGACGCCTCTCGGCCGGAGATTACGACCAAGTAGTAATTCGCGGAGCTCTTAAACGCGGCGACCACGGCGGCGTTGGGGCTCGTCAAGTAGTGGAACTCCTTAACTAACATATAACTATGAATTATGGTTATAATTTATGAGTTTGGCGCAGAGGCTTCGGGCGTTGCTAAAGGCTTTAGAGGGCGCCGTAGACGTCCACACGCACCTAGGCGCCGACCGCGCCTTCAACGAGCGCTTAATAGCCCTATTTAAGATGCTGGGCGTATCGCGCATTTACGCGAGCTATTATCCATACGATTTCTCTAGCATGAGGCCTCCCAGCGAGGAGGTCTGGCGCGGAAACGAGGTAGTATTGAGGTATCAGAGGAGGGAGGGCCTCGTTAGGGGCTTTGTGCATGTAAATCCCCTTAACCCAGACGCCGTTAAAATGGCCGAGTTCTTCTTGAAGGAGGGCATGAGAGGTATAAAGATCTACAGAGCCGTCAGAGCGGTGCACCCATCGCTTGAGCCCATATACGAGCTGGCTAAGCAATACTCCGTGCCCGTCTTAATCCATACGGCGCATAGGCTATACCCTAGGGATCGCCCAAACGAGAGCGATTCGCGGCACGTGGCCCAAGCCGCTAAGAGGAACCCAAACGTGGTGTTTATTATGGCCCACATAGGCGGAGGGGGCGATTGGGAATACGCAGTGAGGGCCGTCAAGGAGCTGAGCAACGTCTACGCCGATATAGGGGGCTCTGTCGCCGATAATTCAATGGTTGAGTACGCCGTAGAGGTCATGGGCCCCGATAGAGTGCTATTCGGCAGCGACAACATAGTCTGGGCCGCCTTAGCCAAAATAGCGTCCGCCGAGCTCCCCGACGATGTAAAGGCTAAGATATTACGGGAAAACGCCGAAAGGATAGGGCTGTGATCGACGTCCTTTCCTTCGTCGGGTGCTTCCCCTTTAGATACGTCTGCGCCTCGGCCGAATTCGTCGCGGAGAAGCTTAGGGCTTGGGGCTTCGAGCGCGCCGTTGTTGCGCCGCTGGCGGCCGTGGCTCTGAAGAACCCGTTTAAGGCCGATTTAGAGTTTACGAGGAGCTTGGGCGAGTTTTTCCTGCCCGCGGCGGTATTAAACCCGGAATATCCAGGGGCTGAGGCGGATTTGGAGGCGCTAGCCGCCGAGGGCGCCAGAGCTCTACTCTACCCCATCCCCTACCAAGGCTTTAGGGCGGGCTCTATTAAGGCCGCTAGGCTGGCGAAGAGGGCCATTAAGCTGGGCATGGCCGTGTTGGTTTCGGCCACATTAGAGGACCAGCGGCAGTATCCGCGCAGAATTAGGCTAAATAAATTCGCTATGAGGGACGTAGAGAGGCTTGTGGCGGCCGTCAACGACGAGAGGCTGATCCTTTCGGAGTTCTCCTTCGGCGAGGTGAAAGAGCTCGCGGGCAAGGGCGCGTTCTCAGTCGATATAGGCTCCCGCGGCATCTTCGGCCCGCCCTTCACTCAGCTGAACGAGCTGGCTGAGCTACTAGGCGTTAGGAGGCTTGTGGCGGCCACTTATTACCCCCTCAAATATCCCGCCGCGCCTTTGGCCAAGGCGCTACTAGCCGGCTTAGACTTAGAGAGGATCTTCGTCGAGAACCCCAAGAGGCTCCTAGGCCTTTAGAGGAATTTAATCCAGGAGTATTTCTCGAGCAATTCCCTATTGCGCTCCTCGCCGCCCGGCACATTTACGCTGGTCCAAAGCTCCGGCTCCACTCCGCGCCTAGCCAACCTCGCGACCACCTCGGCCTCTATCGCGTGTAGTATAAAGGCGTTGGCTATGTTGGATACCGCCGATGTCTTACGGCCGTAGACCTCGATAGCCGCGTCGCCCTCAGGCACTTTGTTGTCTATAACGACGTCGGCAACCTCGTAGAGCCTCTTGCCGTACGGGTTAGCCGGCCTCAGTCTCTTGGAGTACTCGACGGAGGTCACGGCCACTACGCTCAGCCCCCTCGCCTTGCCCTCGAGCGCGGCCTCGACGGGGGCCGCGTTTTTCCCGGATACGGATATCACTATGAGCGCGGACCCCGCCTTAGGCCTATAATAATTGAAGAGGGCTTTGGCATACCCCGGCAACCTCTCTAACTCCGTCGAGAGCCTCCCGCCGCTCAGGCCCAACAAATTGGGGTCGAGTATCGGATAAATAGGCGCCAAGCCGCCGGCCCTATAAAACAACTCCAGGGCCATAAGCATGGAGTGCCCCGTGCCGAAGAGATATATGAGGCCGCCGCCCTCTATAGCCTTGGCGCATAACTCGGCGGCCCTTTCTATGTTTATCCTCTCCTCTCTATATATCCTTTCTATTATGTCGACGACTACGCCCTTGAGGGTCTCCACGTAGCCTCCTACGCCCCTCTTAAATCCCTTAGCACGCGCTTGAGCACGCCTAGAGTCTCCCAGAAGTCTACGAAGGTCATGTAGGATTCGTAGTAGTCGCCGGGCGGGGCTAAATAGCCGAGGTAATCGTAGGCGACGCCGACTAGCCCAATGCCCAGCTCCTCCTGGAGCGCGTACGCGGGCTCAAACGGCGTGAGGAGAAACTCCTCCCCGCCGCCTAGCCTCAAGAGGCCTATCCTGGCCGCGGCCTTCCTCGGCGCTATTTTAGAGACTCTACTTATCACCGCGCCCGCTTCGCCGGCGGCGTCTTCGCGGAATTTAAGCCTAAGGACCGCTCTCTCCTCGCCGTATTTAACGCCGGCTTGTCTAACGTCGCCGCTCAAAATGGCCTTTACTACTCTTTCGGCTAAGGCGCGGCCTATGCGTTGCGCCTCAGAGTAATCGCGGCTAAGCCTAGTGCGCCGAGTGCTTATATCGCCAGAGGCGCCCTGGAGCAGTATAGGCCGATACCCCCTCTCCTCAAGCGCAGACGCGGCTACGCCGAATATGTCGCCCGAGTACTTGAGGTTTTCCGGGCCCAGCACGGTCGGGTGGCAGGGTATAACCGCTATCAATAAGCGCCCTATGGCGATGGCCTTAAGCGAGACGCCGCGCGAGGGGCCGACGCGGGGCGCGCACAGATCTGAAATTTCCGCCTCGCCCCATATAGCCGAATCCGCAGAGCCTTAAGGGCTGGGGCTCCGCCGATGAGATGAGCCTAGATAGGCCCAGCACATATCGGCCCTCCCCCTCGCCGCAACCGCCCCAGCTCATCGCGTAGTGACATATCGAGGGCCCCGAGTGCGTGTGGGTAGCCGCGACGGCCCCCCGCCTGGAGAAGACGGGGTTTACCGCCACTAGGTCCAGCGAAGCCAAGAAGACTCCGTCGAGCTCGGCGGTGCGGAGATATAAGTCGTCGAGGGGGCCTCGCGCTGGGCCGATGCGCGAGATGTAGCCGTCCATCTTAAGGCCGGGGGGCGGCGTTATGGGGAGGCTCGCGTATTTCACCCTCATATCGCACAAGACGTCTTTATCGACTCCAATAAATGGCTTGGCAACAAGCCGGCGGCCTTTGCGGCCATGAGGGCGGCCGCACAGCTCTGCCTTATCACCGGCCTTCTAGGCTCCACTGGGTAGCCCCTCGCCGAGAGGGCCCTCGATATGAGGGGCGCCAGGAGGTCCTCGTTGTTTAAATATAGAGAGCCTGTGAGGGCCAACGGCAGAGGCCCTCCCAGCCTTTTAAAAATCGCAGAAATATATTCGGCGGCCCCCTCGGCGGCAGCGCCCACTATTTTAACGGCCTTGGCCTCGCCCCTCCTAGCCAATTCAAAGACTTTAGGCGCCAGCGACGCTATAAGTCCCTTGGGGTCTTGGGAGAAATATATCGCCCTCAGGAGGGGGACGGCCTCGTCGGCGCCTAAGGCCGATCTAACCGCTTTGCCCAGCTCAGACTCCTCCTCGAACCCCTCTAGCTCCCTCAGCGCGGCTCTGACGGCCTCCCTCCCCACGTGATAGGCGCTCCCCTCATCGCCCAATAGATGCCCCCAACCACCCGCCCTCGCCCTAACGCCGCTCTTAACGCCGAGGAAATTACTTCCAGTGCCCAATATACCAACTACGCCGTCGCCGAATAGAAATGCGGATACGTGCGCGGCCTCTACGTCCTCGAAGATATAGGCCGGCGCCCCTGCCTCGGCTGAAACGCACCGCCTTAAGCCCTCCCCGACCTCGCCGCCTAGATAGCCGGCGGAGCCCAGCCCGATTACGTCTAGCCTTACGCCGGCGGCCGCGCGCAAGGCTCTTCTTATATTTGCGCACGCGGCCTCGAGGCCTATGGCCGCGGCGTTTGAGGGGCCGGCGGTAACAATCGCGGAGACCTCGCCGTCTATTATCAAGACGGCCTCCGTCTTAGTACCCCCTGAGTCTACTCCGAGAAGGGCGACCACGACCGATATAAAATATTGGCTAAATCCTTTTATGGGGCTTGGGGATGAGTTGAGCCGAAGGGCGAGGGAGGCCGCGGAGAGACTTAAGGGCCTTAGAAGGCCGCGGGTGATCGACGTATTTGAGCGAGTCGACTACATAGGGCCTGACGATATCGTCGTCTCGAATTACTTAAGGCGGAGGCCCTCGGCGGTCTTTAACCCGGGCGCGGCGCTTATGGGCGGCGAGATCTTGATATTCCCCAGAGTCGTATTCGACTATTACTGGTATTCGTCGAGCATAGGATTAATTAGGTATAGGGTAGGCGCCCCTAAGCCCCTCAGAGCGGAGATACTGCTGTGGCCTAAAGAGGCTTGGGAGATTAGAGGCGTTGAAGATCCCAGGATATACGTCGAGGGAGACCGGCTACACATTCTACACACCTCGGTGGCCTTAGAGCCAGGCGGCATTAGGCCACTACAAGCCTATACTGTGTTGAACGAAGCGCTGAAACCCGTGAAGAGGGGATATTTTAAGATCAAGAAGGGCGATGAGGAATATCTGCCGCCCTCCTTTAAGGACTCAGCGTTGTTAGAAATTAGGGGGGATACGCTCAAGCTCTTGACGAGGCCTACTATAGACGGCCTAGAGATAAACTGGTTCGGCGTGGCTGAGGGCTACGCCATAGACGCCGACTCCTTAAAGCCGGTCATGACCTTTGAGGACTTTGAGACTAAGGTGGGGTGGTCGACCAACGCCGTTAGGATATCCAGCAACGAGTATTTAGTCGGATGGCACGGCGTTGGGCGCGACATGATTTATAGGAACGGCTTAGCCGTAGTCTCCCCCGACGGCGACCTCCTAGGCATCACCGACTATTTGCTCGAGCCTAAAGGCATCGCCGAGGAGTACGGCGATAGGCCCGGCGTAGTGTTCGGCTGCGGCCTCTTGTTAGACGGGAAATATCTTTACTGGATAGGCGGCATCTCAGACTACGCAATAGGTATATTCAGAGCCGAGCTAGACAAAGCACTAGAGACTATTAAGTGGGTTAAACGAGCTCTATAAAGCTTTCAAGCACGCGGAGTGGCCCAAGTTGAGGCTGAAGTCGCCGGCGTCCGACGATTTCACAGACGGCGCAGAGGCCTTGCTTAGGGGCGCCGCCTCTGGCAAGCGATTTACCGGCGGCTGGGCTTAGACTTATGCCGACCCATCGCCGGGCGCGGGTTGACTAAAAACGCTGTATACAATAAGGCTTTATTATTAGGGATAGTCTATTGTATGGGCGGGATCTTCGGGTTTTATTGCAAATCGCCTAGGAGGCTCCTAGATATAAAGGCA
>JZWT01000027.1 GCA_000960885.1 Thermoproteus sp. AZ2
CCTATCGCCCGAGGTCCCGGCCTCCCCCTTGACCCACGTAGAAGTCCCCCCGCTCCTCCACATCCCCAACCCTCGCGAGGGCGCGCTTGAGCCAGCTCTTGGGCTTATCCGGGAACTTCCGCCTCAACGCATCAAGTGCATCCACGATATATCCCCGAAATATATATATCTGGCATGCTACCTCCATGCTCCAGGGCAAGAAAATCCTCGTCGCCGGCGCTGGGCCTGGGCTCGGCGCGGCGACGGCCTACTTGGCGTTGAGGATGGGCGCCTCAGTCGCCATAGCCGCGAGGAGCCGCGGCAGGCTGGAGGGGCTGAGGGCCTCCCTCTCTAGATACGGGCCCGTGCACGCGGTTGAGGGGGATTTATCCACGGAGGCGGGCGCGGAGGCCGTCGTAGACGCCGCGTATAGGGCGCTCGGGGGGCTGGACGGAGTTGCGGTGACGGCTGGCGGGTACTTAGAGGGAGGCCTAGACTCGGTTAGCGAGGGCGATTTGGAGAAGATGATTAGGGCTAACTTATACGCGCACCTATTCGCCGCTAAGGCGGCCGCCAAGCGGATGCGGGGAGGCTCGATAGTGTTCGTCTCCGCCATATGGGGCTCGGGCGAGGCCTGGCCCCGACACGTGGCCTACGTCGCCTCTAAGGCCGCGCTCTCGCACCTAGTGGAGACCTTGGCCGCTGAGCTTCTGCCCAAGGGAATAAGGGTGAACGCCGTGGCGCCCGGGGGGATGTCCCACGACTTTAAGCCCGAGAGGGATTGGGCCCAGCTCGTAAAGCTCGGGGCCTCGGTCGCCCCGCCGGAGGCCGTGGCCGAAGTGGTCGTATGGTTGCTCTCGGACCGCTCGCGCTGGGTCACAGGCGCGGTCGTGCCCGCCGACGGAGGGGCTAGGCTGGCGGAGGAGTAGCTAAAAACTTTTGATGTACTCAGGGGAAGACCCAGCCTTTTTACCTGAGGGCCTTAAATACCCGTATACTTCCCGTATACATGTTCCGGGTCCTAATAAATAGGGGCCTCTGGAGGGTGTTGGTCACGGGCAAGGAGGAGGACCTAGACCTTTTAGAGGAGGGCTGGGAGCTCGCAGGGGAGTATAAAAGGTGGAGGGACGCCTATAGGGTCGCGCTCAGGCTCGCCGACGCCCACGAATACGTCTTGGAGTGGTATTTAGAGGAGGTGGCCTAGGCCTCCTCTAGGTCTAGGAAGCCGTCTTCGGCTATTCTCGCCTTATATCTCTTAAGCGGGGGCTTTATGGCCTCGAACTCGCAGGGGACCTCGGGCCTAACCACGGGCTTCTCCACCATCTCGCCAGTCCTTATGTCGTACTTGGCCTTATGGGCCGGGCACACGGCGTAGTATCCGTCCACCTCTGTCAAGAGGGCGCAGCCCATGTGGGCGCAGACGGCGTCTATGGCGTAGAGGCCCTCGGGCCTTTTGACCACCAAGACGGGCCTCCCCTTAAACCACGTCAATATGTGGTCCCTCTCCTCGAAGACCTTCGCCAATATCCTGACCTTCATGGGCCTCGATAAATCGGCTCTTTATATATTTAATACGCGTCGAGCGGCCTCTACGTACTCCTCGGCCCTTCCCCGATCGATGGAGCCGTCCGGCCTCTTTAGGTAGGTCCCCACGATGAAGCCGTAGGCGCCCTTGAACTCGCCCAAATTGCTGGGCGTTGTCCCGCTGCCCACGTAGACGGGCAGGCCCCCTGCGGCCGCCTCCCCGATTAGGGAGGGGTCGGGCGGCGAGCCGGTCCTAGCGCCCGTCACAACAACTGCGGCCGCCCCGCCCCTCTCGGCGCAGTCCCTCGCGACCTCGGAGATAGGCCTTTGGTGCAGGGGATAGCCGTGCTTCACGTAGATATCCGCCAGGACCGCGACGTCGGCCCTAAGCCGCGCCAAGACCTCGGCGACCTCCCTCGCGACGGGCTCGAGCAAGCCCTCAGGGGCTGAGACGACTTCGCAGAGGGCGTTGGCCCTGATGAACCGTGCGCCAGCGACTGCGGCCACGGCGGCCGCCTCGGGGGCCGAGTTGCGCAGGAGGTTTACGCCGACGGGTATGGAGACGGCCTCGACGGCGGCCCTCACGGCCACCGCCATAGCCGCTATGGTCTCGGCCTCCCTAACCCTCGGCCTAAACGGCGCGTCGTTGAAGTTCTCTAGTATTACTCCGTCGAATCCGGCCTCCTCTAGGGCCTTGGCGTTGGATACGGCGAATTCTAGGACGCGGCTGAAGGGAGGGGAGTAGCGGGGGGAGCCGGGTAGGGGAGGCAGGTGGACTACGCCGATGATCCGCGGAAGCCTCATTTAACCAGCCTCTTCACCTCGTATTTAGTAAATATGTAGCCGCAGGAGGGGCACCGCTTAATTATCAAGGCCCCATCCCTCACCACCTCCTCGTCCACAGCCCTCTTACACACGGGGCATATGCGCCTGGCCATGTGGCGGAGGGCGCGTAGAAATTAAGAGGAGCGGCCCACCGCGGATAACAGCTAAATATTATCCGCGCCCGCCCGCCGTGGAGCGCCGGAGCATATACGACGTGACTTCAGAGGAGGATAGGAGGGAGGCGGCTGAGCTGATAAGGGCGGGCGAGGCGGGATTCGCGCTACTCGTACCGGAGGACCTCCCCCTCTCGGACTTAAAGGCCCTCTTCGAGGCGGCGGGGTTTAGGGTAGAGGCCGTGGACTCTAAGAGGTGGCCCTCGGAGGTCGTCGTCGCCACGTCGGCGGGCATATACGCCTTGGAGAAAATAGAGGAGGGAGTCTACAGGCTCACGAGGACTTAGCCATGGCCGCTGTCGAGGCTAGGGCTAGGGCCAGGGAGGCGAGGGGAATTACGCCGTAGAGGCCTAGGCCCAAGAGGAGTCCGTAGAGGGGGCCGCCGAGGGCTAGCCCTAGCCCGTAGGCGGAGCCCGCCAAGCCTATAGCCGTGGCCTTATCGGCGCTCAGCTCAGCCGCCCTAGCCTTAGCGGCCACGTCTACATAGGAGGTGGCGGCCGAATATATAACTGCGCCCGCCAAGCCGAGCGCCGTGCTCTGCAGCGAGAACAGCGCAGATGCGGCGAAGGCGGCCGCGGGGCCTAGATATAGGGACGTCCGCGAGGCCTCGTAGGCCTTGCCCCAAGCCAGGCTGAGCGGGATCTCGGCGGCCATGGCGGCTAGGTATATCAAGGACCCGAGCCACGGCGTAGGCCCCTCCCTATACATCTCGAGCGATATGTGCATCAACGAGGCGCCTAGGAAGAATTGAGATATGGCGAAGAGCGCCAGCGGCCTATCCACGCCCCTCCACCCGCGCCCGAGCCGCCTGGGCCTTATGCCGTAAGCCCTATAGGCGAAGTAGAGAGTGGCCAAGGCCGCCAGGCCGGGCGCGGCGAGGGATAGGAACAAGAGCCGGTAGGAGAGGCCCAGCGCCAGGAGGGCTAGGGCGGTCGCGGAGCCGAGGACCGCGCCTATTTGGTCGATGGACGCGTGTAGGCCGAAGGCGGCGCTCTGCCTATTGCCGCCCGCCGCCGACAATATGGCGTCCCGCGCAGGGGTCCTCAAGGCCTTGCTAGTCCTCTCCAACATAACGAGCCCCGCGACGGCCGGCAGCCAAGGCGCCGCGGCTAGGCCGACTATTGCGAGCACTTGCAGGGCGTAGCCCGCAAAGGTCTCGCCCCAATAGCCCCCGCGCCTATCTGAGAGGGGGCCCGTGAAGAGCCTCAAAGCGTAGCCCAACGCGTCACCCACGCCGAATATCGCGCCCACGACTACGGCCGAGGCGCCCAGCTGATACATATATTGGGGCAACGCGGCCCTGGCCCCCTCGTAGAGCCAATCGGCGAATAGCGAGACTAGGCCCATCAGGGCTATGAAGCGGTATAGGGGCCTTTCCACGGGGAAAAATGGGATGGGGTTTTTAGGCGTGCGCCCTCTTATTTCTTCTTGCCTATTAGCCTCCAGACCTTTATGCCGGTGTAGGGGGATGTGGCCACTGCGAATATCATGGGGCCGCGCGCGGTGTTCTTCTCCACAGTCTCATACTTATCGGTCTCAAACGCCTGCTTCGCCTTAATGTCGTAGAACTTCAACTTCTTCGGCATGCACTGGCCTATACAGCGTTTTAAGTCATCAACTCTTAATTCCCCTATTTTTTGGGTATTACGAGGAGGTAGTTACGCCTTCAAGGCGTGAGGGGCGGCCCCGCGCCTATCCTTATCGCCCCCACGTACGCGCCTATCGCCTCCGGCGCGGCGGCCCCCAAGGCTATGGGGGACTAAGGCCGCCTCCCGCCAACATTTGGCCGCTACTCCGCCCCCACGTCGTCTGCGCAACAGCGGCGGCGCTATTTAACGGCCGGCGCGGGCGCCTATGGCTCGTCGCTAAGGGATTAGGGAAAGCGCGGCGTATGTCAGGGCCGCGGCGGCGTATGCCGACGCCAGATTCACCGCCGCGCTCAGCGCAGTGGGCCTTAGGCCGACTATCCTATACATGGAAATCAATGTGGCAATACACGCGGAGTACATGGCCATGAACACTAGGAATGCGAAGACGGCCGGCATGGGCAAGGCCGAGAAGAGGGCAAAGCCGCCGGCCGTCTCCTCGAGCACGCCTGCACAACCTCTTTAAAGATCCAGCCCGCCGGAATAGATACCACTACCTCCCAGGGCGGTCCGAGCGGCCGGAAGATGGGCTCAATCGCCTGGCCGATCGTGGCTAGATAGAACCTAGAGATCCCCCTGGGCCTCGCCCCCGGGGCCGAAGGCCGTCAGCGGCCAAAGCACTATCACGAATATGAGCGGCAAGATCTTGGCGCTAAATTCCTTGAACCTCGCTATTTTCATAAAATATATACGGGGTCTGGAACTATTAGGGGCGATGGGGGAATCCCGACAGTGTCCTTAGGCTTAGGCCCAATATTTTCCTATAGATCAACGACGCCAGCAATACGACGATGAACGCGGCGGCGTAGGGGAGGAGGGCCGCGAGGGGTATGAGCTACGGGCCCCTCTCGGCGAAAGCCGACACAGCCAAGGGCTCGCCCCGAGAGTAGTTTTATCCATCGCAGATGCTTTAGATAAGCTTAGAGAGGAACTGGATATGTCTATATTAGTTGAACAAAATGTCATGATAGCCTTAGAGAAAGCAGAATATATCTATAGGTAGAATAACGGCTGAGGGGAGGAAAGAGGATGTGCTTAAGGCGGATGTGGCTAAGGCCTACTTAGGCCTCTAGCGCTGGTACGTGCCCATGTACTCCGCCTCGGCCAACACATGTCCCCTAATCGCGGCCAACACCTCCTCCTTCCTCGCCCTAGGCCTTAAGGGGAGTTGGGAGTCGACGGCGTATAGGCGGAAGAAGTAGCGGTGGGGGCCGTGGCCCCTCGGCGGGCAGGGGCCTCCGTAGCCGACCCGACCGAAGTCGTTTACGCCCTGTAGCCCAATCCCCTCGACCTCAGGCCTCTTGGGGACTCCCTCGGGGAGGCCCGTGAGTGTGGGAGGGATGTTGTAGAGGACCCAATGGGTGAAGACCCCTATGGGCGCGTCGGGGTCCTCCACAATTAGCGCCAAGGCCTTGGCGCCGGCCGGCACGCCCGACCAATTCAGCGGCGGCGAGGCGTCTTCGCCCTCGCAGGTGTATTTCTTGGGGATAGGCCCACCCCTCTGGAAAGCGGGACTGGACAACTCCATGTATCTCCTTGATCCCCGTTAAAAATATCTCACAAGAGGCTGTGGATTAGGCGGCCGAATGTCGTGATCTCCCACCACTCGACATACGCCGCGGCCAGCAGAACCGCCACGGCTATCGCGTATAGGATAAGCCAGCGCAGCGCGGCCTCCTTGCTCCTCTTGGCCAAGATACCCCTCGTGAGCTCGAGGGACGCGGCCGTGGCTATGGCGTATGAGGAGAGCTCGAGTATGCCGTGGGGAAGGAAGACCGTGGCGGCGTAGGCTATGGCTAAGACCAGGGGGCCTTGGCCCACGCCCCCCGCCATATAGGCGGTGAACGCGCCGAGGAAGAACCCTGTGACGGCCATAGAGCCCGCGGTGGCTACGGGCCCTATGAAGGGCAGAGACATCGCCGTCATGATGGCGAAGTTGTGGCCGAATATAGATAAAGGCCCCGTCACCGTGGAGTTTATCTCAGTGGCTGTGAAGTTTATGAGGTATTGGGGGATGAGGGAGTGTAGTTGATAGCCTACGTAGGCCATGGCCCCCAGACCTATATATTCCACCAATAATATGAGCAATATCATCCCCTTGAATCCCCACGCCTCAGCCGCGCCCTCTATAAAAATTATTCAGGCACTAGATAATATACCCCGTCCTTCTTCTCCACGCGGAAATCCCTGACAGGCCAGCCGAACATGGACTTGACCACGACGGCCCTCTTGGGCTCGAGCTTCCACACCGTGTTGAAGTGGTGGACGAGCTCGCGGGCGGGCTCCACGCCTCTGAAGACCGCCAATATGGCTAGGTCGGGGCGCACCGCGTTGAGGAAGTCTAGGACCAGCCTCACCCTCTCGGGCCCCATCTTGGCCAAGACCTCCTCGAGGCCGAAGAAGTACAGCACCTTGGCCTTCCCCACGGCGTCTCTCAGCGCCTCGAGGCCCTTGTCGTCGGCTAAATCGTCGGCCGACACGACTGAGGAGTTGATGGAGCAGCCGGCCTCCCTAGCCATGTACTCGAGGATGCGGTACGTGGACACCATGGCGGTTTCGGCGGATTCGGCGTAGTCGCACATAAACGCCGCGGCCAGCCTTAGACACTCGGGGTCTTCGCATAAGAAGTCCGCCACGCGCGCCCCCTCGAATATGCCTAGGCGTTTATAGAAGGGTGCGAGGGCCCTAACAGCCTCCTCGGCCTGAGGGGCGAAGACGGCCCTCTTCATGGGGAGCTCCGCCGCTATTTTGGTCGAGACCTTCTCCGAGGTCCAATGCTCTATGACTACGGGCCCTCCCCTAACTACGGCGAAGTAGAGCTCGACGGCTGGGGGCTGGGAGAGCCTAGTCTTCACAAACCGCAGTACCCTATACCTCGCGCCGGCCTTAAAGTACTGCTCCACGGCGATCAGGTTGTCGGCCATATAGGCGAAGGGGGTTTGGATGGTCTGCTCCTCCCCTATCGCTATGACGGGCTTGTCGAAGATCCTATAAAGCGCAGAGGCGGCCTCGCGCGTCTGGGGGAAGTAGTTTATGCCGTCTACGATCACTGCGTCTGGAGACGAGCTCATGTAGGCGTCGCTTATGGCGCTCATCACGGCGGAGTAGTCGGAGACGTTTATGAAGTCGTATATGGCGAAGGCGGAGGGGTCTAGGCCTAGGTACCTCAGCTTCTCCTCGACCTTCTCCTTAGGCTCGTAGAGGCCTATGTACAACACGCGTTGCCCCATCTCCGCCGCAAGCCTGAGGGCTAAGGCCGTCTTGCCGGCGCCGGGAGGCCCATAGAGGAGCGTAAAGCCTCTGAGCGAGAACATGTCTCTTCCCTCTCTCCCCTATAAATTATTTATGTAGTAGTTCGGCGCGGAGCCTAAAGAGGGCAATGGACTTGATTAGGTCGAAGGCTAGGGGGACGTAGAAGAGGCCGAAGACGGCGGCTGGCAGAGTGAGGGCGTATAGCAGAGCCCCTGCGTAGAAGACGCGCGTCCACGCGGCGTCCAACGCGCTCCTGAGCTCCTTGTATACGTAGTAGCCCACTATGGGCTCGCCTATGTAGAAGGCCGCGACGAGGATGACGCCGAGCCGCGAAGAGGCCGCAATGGCGGCGACGCCTACGGCCTCGCCGGCGATGGTTATAGGGGTTCCGTAGATGAAGACGCGGGAGCGGACGAATCTAGAGAACCGCCTATAGACCAAAACCGCTATGACTATTAGGACGGCCATAACTGAGGCCGAGGGGATGCTCTCTATAGGGAGCCCAGCCCAGAAGGCTATGAGGAGGCCCGCTATGAGCAGCCCGGCCGCTATGCTGAAGTGAACCCCGGCCAGCGCAGCCTTGAAATCCATAGAAATGCCTATTTCCTATATAAGTCTGCCAACTCGCCGACATAGGCTCGGCGCTCCGCCGCGGAGGCGGCCCAAGGCCTATTTATCGCGCATCTGAGCGCGGGCCGCGCGGCGGATGGGCCGGCCCAAGCTCCAGCGAGATACGTAGAAAAACAGAAATATTTAGCATAGGCTAGGGCACGGCCCCTCAGCCCGCGCTGATTGCGTTAATAGCAACCGTCGCCGCCGTTTTGGCGATCTTCCTCCTAGGCCCATCGCTGGCCCCAATGCCCATATGCCCCAACTGCTGGCTCCACATGCTCCTATTTGGAGCTCCCGCTAGTCTTAATCGTAGCCGCGGCGGCCTTTTTATGGGCCCACAGCCTGCCCAGCGCGCTCGGCGTAGCTCTGCCCGGCATGCCCAGCGGATCGCCCGGCATGGGCGGCGAGAAGTCCGCGCGGCTTACTATATAGTTTATTCGGGCGGAAGATACGAGCCGTTTATGGAGCGGTGAGGATGAGGGAAATATACTTCCCCTTTCAGCCTTATTGTAAAGACGTAATGCCAGCGGGCCCGGTGGGATTCGAACCCACGACCTACGGGTTAAGAGCATCGGCGGGCTTCCCACCGCCGCTCTACCAGGCTGAGCTACGGGCCCCTCGGAGACCCCTTTCTGCGATATTTTTAAGTTTTTCAGAGCTTGAAGGCGCCGGCGGGGCCGCGCCCGCCGGCAATCGACGGCCGTACGAATAGAAAACGCCGTAAAGCGAGACCATCGAATTTTTCTTCTCGATCGATCTCGTTATTAAGGCGAAGGAAAACTATTTTTGGACAAATTGAGGTAGCGGTCATGCCGCTCAAAGTAGGCGACAAGGCCCCAGATATAGAGCTACTGGACACGGAGCTAAAGCCCGTGAGGCTCAGCGAGGTGCTGAAGAGGGGGAGGCACGTAATACTGCTGTTCTTCCCGGGCGCGTTCACGTCTGTGTGCACGAAGGAGCTGTGCACTTTCCGCGACAACATGGCCAAGCTCGCCAAGGCGAACGCCGAGGTGATAGCCGTCTCCGTCGACTCCCCGTTCTCGTTGAAGGAATTCAAGGAGAAGAATAGATTGCAGTTTACGCTGGCCAGCGACTTCAATAGGCAGGCCATAGCGCTATACGACGTAGTTCTGCCGAAGCTGCTCAACCTCCCGCTGTACTACCTCGCCAAGCGCGCCGTCTACATAATAGCGCCCGACGGCACTATTAAATACGTCTGGTACAGCGACAACCCGCTCGACGAGCCGCCCTACGACGAGGTCATAGAAACGGCCAATAAATTAGCCGCATAATTTTTTCACTCCTCTTCGCCGGCCTCTAGGGGGGCCGCCCAGTATATGAACTTGCGGTCGAGGATCTCCAACACCCTCCTCCTCAACTCCCTGTACTCCACGTAATATCAGCTAAATAAAAGCAACTAGCCCTTTAGGACGGCGCCTCTGAACTCCTCGAAGAGCTCTTGCAGGACTTGCCTATAATCCCTCGACCCCCTCTCCACCGAGTCCATTAAGTCCTCGACGAGCTTTGTCCTCTCCTCGTTGACAAGCCCGGCGTACTTCTCGCTGAGGAATCTATAGACCTCTATCCCGAGCCTCGTGGGTATGAGGAACTTCCTCCTGCCCCTCACCACCACGTAGCCCCTCCTCCTCAAGACCTCTAGAGTCCTGGCGTATGTGCTGGGCCTCCCGATGCCCCTCTCCCTCATCATTCTGAGGACGTCGGCCTGGGAGAGCAGCTCCACGAGCCTCTTGGCGTATTTCACCTCGACCTCCACCTCGCCCTCGGGGAGCGGCCGCTCTACGCCTATGGACTGGTACATGGCCAGAAAGCCTTGGCGCCTCACGTCGATATACCTCTTGAGCTCCTTAAGCGCCTTGCCGCCGGCCGTCTTTATCACGTATTTCTTGGCCACCACCTCCGCCGGCTCCATCTGGCTCGCCATAAACCTCCTGAAGATCAAGTCGTATGCGGCCATGTGGTTCCTCGTCAGCCTCACCGCGGGCTGTATGACGCCGGCGGCCACAAGCCCTCTGAGCTCCTCGGCGTCTATGGGCCTCGTGGGCCTGATCGCCTCGTGGGCCCCCTCCTCGCCCGCCGCCCAGGGCCTCGGCCTAAACGCGGATTCGCCGAACCTCCTCGTTATGTACTCCTTGGCTATGCCTATGCCCGTCGGCGATACCCTGGTGCTGTCGGTGCGGTGGTATGTTATGAAGCCGCTCTCGAATAGGTCTTGCGCTATCGCCATGGCCTCCTCGGCGCTTATGCCCAGCCTATTCACGGCGTCCCTCAGATATTCATCGGTTGTGTAGGGCGGCGGGGGCGCCACCTCCTCCACCGACTCCTCGCCTCCCTCGACCACGACCGCGGGCCTCTCGGCCTTCCTCAACGCCTTGTAGTCGTCCTCCGGTATCGCGAGCCTCGCCTCGGCCCCGCCTATGCTTAACACCACGTCGTATAGGCGCTTCCTCCTAGACTCCTCGTAGCTGGACACGACCCAGCCCAAGACGGGGGTCTGGACTCTGCCCGCCGAGAGGGCGGGGCTCTCCCTGACCTCTTGGACTTTTCTGCTGAGCCCGAACCCCAGCCATCTGTCCTCGACGCGGCGTATTATCTGCGCCGCCACCATGGCCGTGTTGACGTCTCTGGGGCTCGCCAAGGCGTTTATTATGGCCCTCCTAGTTATCTCGTGGAACTCAACCCTCCTTATCTGGGCCGCGTAGGGCTTGAGCATTAGGTATACGTCGTAGGCTATCTTCTCCCCCTCGGAGTCTGGGTCGGAGCCTAGATATACCAAGTCGGCCTCCGCGGCCAAGCTCCTCAAGGCGCCGATTACGTCTAGGGGCTCACACCCGGCGAGCTCCGAGTCGTCTACGAAGACCCGCCCGGGGCATCTATATATGCGGTTGTAGACCGGCACGAACCCCTCCTCGGTCTTTATAACGGCGTATTCGTAGGGGTTGTAGTCGCCTTTATACTCCTCCTCGCCCCTGAGGCCGAACCACTTCCTGAGCCTCTCCAGCTCCCTCGGGTCCACCTTATACGCGCCCTTCTTATCTACGCCGAGGCCTGTGGGGAGCTCGAAGACGTGGCCCAGCGTGGCTATGACGGTCAGCATGGCGTCGCCCGTCGAGACCTCGTAGGCGGGCATGCCGCTTATGATCAACATGTTGGGCCTCCCGAAGAAAGACGCTATGGTCTTGGCCTTCGTCGGGGACTCGACTATGAGCAATATGCTCCTCATCAAGTCCCTCGAGGAGAGCTCCTCCGGCTTGAGCTGGCCCGACAAAATCCTCTTTATGGTCTCCCTATCCCTATCAACCTCCTCCACCATCTTCCCCAGCTCCTCCTTAGACAGCTTAGAGAGGTCCTTGAACGCCACGTCGTCGAACCTAAGCTCCATCTCCCTCCTCAAGGCCTCCAGCACCTTCTCGTCGTCGTATAACACGATACTTATCCCCTTGGACAGCCCGCCGGCGTAGAGCCTAGAGGTCCTCCCGCTCCCCTGTATATAGGTGGTGACGTCTGGGAGCAAGACGTAGAGCTGGCCGTCTATATATGCGAGCTTGACCTCTGTGGAGGACTCTATGGCCTTCCTGACGTCCTCCCGCGCCAATAGGGACCCGACGAACTCGACCGCGGAGTTGGCGACCTTCGCGGCGTATTCCTCGAAGGAGTTCTTGGGCCCCTCCCTCAAGGCCCTCTCGACGCTCGCCGAATAGGGGGCCAGGCGCTTGAGCTGCGCTATCAGCCTATCGGCCCTATACTTCAGCTCCTGCGGCAGGACGGGCCTCACGTTGTACAAGAAGGATAGATAGGCCGGTATGGAGAACTCGTCGACTCTGACCCTGAACTTAAACTTGGGTATCCCGACGAATATCACGTACCTAATCACGTGGGGCAGATCTATGCCTCTGACGAGCGCCGAGCGGGACGAGGCGAGGCCCACCAACACCTTGACGCCGCCTTGCTCGAAGTCCTCGAGGACCTTCCGCCTAGGCCTAAAGAAGTGCTCGGCGCGGATGTCGTTCTCGCTCAAGCGCTGGGCTATCTTCTTGCCTAAGTCCCTATCTAGGACGTAGATTATGCCCCCGCCGCCCAAGTCCTTCACCAGCCTTAGGACTTGCTCCTCGGGGTCCTCGAGCTTTAGGTATAGGTCGTAGACGTTTCTGAGGCCCTCCGCCCTGCCCCCCACGTCGAAGCCCAAGATCTCTCTGAAGAGGAGGAGCCTGGCGGTCCTCCTGGCCTTGGCCAAGGCGCCTGAGGCTATGAAGACGCCGAGGCCCAGCCGCTTGACCTCGGCCCTCAACTCCTCCCTCCTCTTCCTCGCCCTCTCCTCGGCCTCAGCCGCGGCCTTCTCGTCGCCGGCCAACAGCGCCTTGTTGGCCTCCTTAGCCGCCTCAATGGCCTCGTTGGCGAGCCTCAGCGCCTCGTCGGTGACGCCCAAGAGCTTGAGTATCCTATCTATGTTCTTGCTAGTCGCCCTCAAGACGCTGTCCACGTCGTCGGTCGCTATGAAGGCATATTTGTGCCGGGCCAATAAGTCGAAGTACTTCACCAGCGAGGCCGAGGTGGTTATGAGCACGTCGAATTCCCCGGCCTCTACGGCCCTCTTGACCTCCTCCTTCTCCTTATCCTTCAACATGCTGTGGTACGCCAAGACCCTGGCCCCATAGCCCAGCGCGCGGGCCCTCTCCTCGTAGGAGGACAGCCTCTTATGGGCTTGGTAGGCCAGGGCGGAGGTAGGGAATATCAAAAGCGCCTTCCCCCTCTTGGCCATATACAGCGCGGCTATTAGGAGGAAGGTGGTCTTCCCCGAGCCAGTGGGGGCCACCACGGCGAAGCTCCTGCCCCTGGCCAGCCTCTTGGCCCAGAGGCGTTGGGCCCCCCACATCTTGAAGCCCACCACGGCCTCGAAGAGCTTGGCTATCTCCTCGTAGCCCTGCAACATGTCTCTGACCCAGCCCAGCCCCTCGAGCCTCCCCCCCTCCTCCAGCCTCTTTAGGACGTCCCCCAAACCCCCTTGGCCCTAGGCAGGCAGAAGTCGCAGGGGAGGCCGGCCGCCAGCCTCTCGGCTTTTATTGCCCCTCCGCAGTTGGGGCAGCTGTGTAGATATACGGCGGGCAACGGCTTGAAGTCCACTGAATCTGTGTGTGGTATAAATATCTTGGGTTTTGCGTCGGGGATTACTAGCGTTTAAGCTCCGACAGCTTCTTTATCAGGATAGGCACTATCTTGTAGAGGTCTTCGACTACGCCGTAATCCGCGTATTGGAATATCGGCGCGTTGGGGTCCGAGTTTATGGCGGCTATTATCCTGCTGTCGAGTATGCCGGCTATGTGCTGGGGCTGGCCCGATATGCCTATGGCCAAGTACAGCTTGGGCTTAACTTTGTGGCCCGATAGGCCGACCCAGTGGTCCTCCGAAAGCCACTTGAGGTCGGCCGCTATTGGGCGGGAGCAGCCCACCTGGGCGTTGAGGGCCTTGGCCAAGTCGAAGGCCAGGGCCAAGTCCTCCTTGCGCTTAAAGCCTCTGCCCACCGACACTATAAGCTCGGCGTCCTCGAGCCTAACTCCGCCGGAGGCCTTGGGCTCCACCGAGGCGGGGCGGGGCAGCGGGAGGGGCTGGGGCGAGATGTCCACCACCTTGCCCTCGCCCTTGGGGGGCTCGCCGGTGAATTTGCCCGGCGCTATCGTGAGGACCACGGGCGGCTTGGCCCTCGCCGCGGCCACGGCCTTGTTGCCGAACACGTACCTCTGCGCGGCGACGGCCCCTCCCTCGACGCCCAGCGCTATAACGTCGACCAGGAACGACGCGCCGATGAGCTGGGCCACGTACCCGCCTAAGGTCTTGGCGGACTTAGTCGAGGGCATGACCACGGCGTCGAACTCCTTGGCCAGCTGCGCGACGGCCCCGGCCCTCAGCCCCAAGTCCCTCGGGTCCCCCCTCACCCTATATATCGTCGAGGCCCCGGCGGCCGCTTGGACCTCCGAATCGCCCACGGCCAAGGCGGCCGCTTCGCCCAGCAGAGAGGCGGCGTAGAGCACCTCCTTGTTCGGGTAGACGGCTAGGGCCCTCATATCACCCCCTCCTGCCTTAGGTATTGTATAAGCTTGTCGGCCTTCTCCTCGGGGGTCCCCTCCTTCACTACGACCTTCTTCCTCTGTATCGAGACAGGCCTATACTCCAAGACCTCGGCCTTGGCCCCGCCGCCTATGCCTAAGTCGGCTAGGCCCAGCTTATTCACGGGCTTCTTCATGGCGGCCCTAATGGCCAAGAGGGTGGGTATGCGCGGGGTGTTTATCTCCCTAGTTACCGACACGACGGCCGGCGGCTGGACCTCGACCACCTCAACGGCGTCCTCTAAATCCCTCTTAGCTATTACCTTCCCGCCCTCAACCTTTAACTCCCTCACGTAGGTCACGGCGGGCCAGCCCAGCTCGGCCGCGACCCTCGCCGGGACCTCGCCCGTGTAGTTATCTATGGAGGCCTCGGCGGTGAGCACGAGGTCTGCGCCGACCTTTTTCACGACGGCCGCTAAAGCCTTGGCTGTGAGCCACTGGTCGCCTGCCAGGAGCGCCTCGTCGACTACTAGGTAGGCCTCGTCTAGGCCCATGGCGAGCACCTCGCGCATGAGGTTCTCGGCCTCCTGCGCCCTCTTGGGCAGAGGAGGCCACTTAACCGCCGCGACGGCGTAGGCCTTGTCCCCGCCCTTGAGCTTAAGCGCCTCCTCGGCCGCGTTTCTGTCTATGTCGTTTATTTTGAGCGGGAGTCTCCTCGATAACCACTTTCCCCTCCCTAACCCTGAGCTGGCTCGTATCTAAGGCGGGCTTAACCAATACAGCGATCTTCATATGGAGAAAAATATATGTCTATTTATATTACAGTTTCGCCCGATTACGAAGAGCGCCAGGCCAACTTGCCCTTTAGGTATTCGTCTACGAAGGGCGCGGCGCGCATCCCGGCGCCTAGGGCCTTGCCTATCAGCGAGGGCCCGTGGACGACGTCGCCAGCGGCGAAGACCTTCTCCCGAGTGGTCCTAAAGGCCTCGTCGACATTTATGGTGCCGTTTGGGTTGAGCTTAATCCCGGCGCAGCCCTCGGGGAACGGCGGCGTGGGCTCCTCGCCGAGCGCTAGGAGTACCGTGTCGAACTCCTCGGCGAATTCGCTGCCGGGTATGGGCTCGGGCCTAGGCCTCCCCGACCTATCGGGGGCCCCCAGCCTCATCCTAGTGAACACGACGCGCTCCAGCTTCCCGGCGCCCTCGAAGCGCACGGGGTTTATGAGCTCGCGGAACTCTATGCCGCGGTCTATGAGCTCCTTCTTGATCTCCCTCTCGCCGGCCGGCGCCTCCTTTATCGTGCGGCGGTAGGCCACCACGACCTTCTTAGCGCCGTGCATTAAGGACTCGACGGCCGCGTCTATGGCGGTTAGGCCGGCCCCCACGACCAAGACCCTAGAGCCCAGGGGGTATACCTTCTCCTTAGGCAAATACCCCAGCTCGTGGGCGTATAGGCGGAATAGGAAGTCCAGGGCTTGGTACACGCCAGGCAGATCCTCTCCGGGCACCCCCATGCGGCGGCTCCTCCAAGTGCCGGTGGCTATGACCACGGCGTCGTATTGCCTAATGAGGTCCTCGATGTCCACGAACTCCTTGGCCAAGAGCAGGGCGTCGTGCTCCTCCGGCCTCTTCCCGCCGCAGTATACGAAGGCGGAGTTGTGGAAGACAACCCCGGCCTGCCTCAGCTCAGCTATGCCCTCCCTCACGCCCTCCTTGGGCACCCTAAAAGCGGGTATGCCGAAGATGAGGAGGCCCCCCGGCTCGGGCAATGCGTCGTATACGTGGACCTCGTGGCCGAAGCACCTTATCTGCCCAGCCGCGCCAAGCCCGGCGGGACCCGCGCCTATGACGGCGACGCGTTTGCCCGTGGGCGGCTTTATGGTGTCCGGCCTACATCTTAACAAAAACTTCATATATAAAGGGGATTCGAGGGGTATTTATAGATTAGTGGGAGGTACAAAACACCTTAGAAAACTTAGCAGAGAGGGCTGTACACAGAAAATCTAAAGTTATGCGCACTACATCGTTTTGAGATAGATACGTCGTATCTAGCACCAATTCAAATAAAGAGAGGTCGGTTATGTCTATATTGTAGATCTGTTTATATCGCCGCCTATTCAACTCCTCGCGCTCAGTTATCTCGCGGAGGGCCTCCTCGTAGCTGCGGCCGTCTCGCAGGGCCACGCGCCTGGCCCTAACCTCGGGGGACCCCTTTAAGTAGATGCAGAGGTCGGCGTAGGGGCGGACTATCCAAGCGGTTAGATGCCCCTCCAAGACCACGTCGCCCTTCTTAGCCTCCTCGACCGCTATTGAGTCCACCTCGCGGTCTATCTCGGGGTTAGACTCGGCGTATTTGTGGAACTCTATGAAGTCCATCCCGCGCCTCTTCGCCAGCTCCCTAAATATGGCGCCGGAGGACCTCAGGCGGAGGCCGAAGGCCCTGGCGACCTCCCTAGCCACCGTGGTCTTCCCCGAGCCGGGCTGGCCGGAGATCGCAATGACGACCATCGACTAAGAGCGAGCGGCGGCGCGGAGGGCCCGCGCCAAAACCCAGTGGGCCGCGTAGCCGCCGTAGGGCCTAGAGGGGGGCCTAATGGGCCCGTGCTCGGCCTTAACCCGCTTGGCGTCCATGCCCTGCAGAGGGGCTCCGGTGATCGCGCACCTCGGCGGCCCGGCGAACCTCTTCTCGTAGCGCGTGGCGGTCCTCCCGCCCGGCGTCCTCCTCTGAATCCTCCTAAGGGCTCTAGACCTAAGCGAAGGCCTCGGCATGGCGCCATTTACCGGGCAGTTTTAAAGATTTACGTCGTTGGGGCCGAGAGGCCCGGCCTATTTCCTCACTTGCAA
>JZWT01000028.1 GCA_000960885.1 Thermoproteus sp. AZ2
AAGACGGTGGCCCCCTCGGGGACCACCGCCTCGTCCCTCATAACGCCCAGCAAGTCGTACAGCGTGGCTAAGAACTAACCTTGACGCGCATGTAAAAAATAGAGTTTAAAAATTAGAGCAGGTACTGGAACTCCTCTAGGCCCAGCCTCTTGAGGGTATCGTAGGTGGGCTTCCCGTCTACCCAGCCTCTGAGCTTGTAGTAGATCTTTATACCCTCGTCGAACATCTTAGCCGCCGAGTGGCCCTTGGCAGGGCCCGTGGGAAGCGGGTTGCGGAAGTGCGGGTTTAGCTCGTCCTTAACCCACTTACCCTCCTTCACGTGGAATAGCCTCTCCACGTTGAATACGCGCTCGCCGATGGTCAACACGTCCTCCGGCGTGACGTCCCAGTCGTAGGCTATATTGAATAGGTGGGCTAGGTCCTTCTCGAATATGCCCTCGCGGTCCAGCGTGGCGAATTTGCAGTAAGTGACCGAGTCCGTGAGAGCCATGAGGTGTTGTGCGTATACCACTATCCTGGCCTGCTTCTCTATACACTCGGGCGTCTCGCACAAGGGGTCCACCTTCTCGGGCACGCCGAGCACCTCCCACGTCGGCGAGTAGGCCTCGAGGTGGTCGCCTCCCCTATTAGCCGTGAAGTAGGAGAGGGCGAAGCCCTTCAAGGCCCTCGGGTCGTAGGCGGGGAGGCCTTGGCCGCGGGAGCCCCTAAAGGCGCTCGGGTCGCCGTATTTTAGGGCCAGCCTGTAGTCGCCCTCGGCCAAGTCGTCCCCTATATCGCTCCTATTGGCGGTCCTAATCACTAGGTCCACTAAAGCCCCCGCGTCGCCCCAATCCACGTCGAGCTTGAGCTTGCCCTTCTTGGCGAGCTCTACGGCCGCGGCGAGGGTGTTGCCCAACGAGATGGTGTCGAAGCCGAGCTCGTTGGCGAGCTTCTGCAGCCTTAGGTCGGCCTCTGGGTCGAATAAGCCGATATTTGCGCCGAGGGACCAGGTGCTCTCGTATTCGTATTTGGCCTTGCCGACGAACTTGAAGGGCCCAGACCTAACCATGACGTGCTGCGTACACGCGATTGGGCACATCATACACGCGTGGGTCTCCACCACGTAGCTCTTCTTGACGTATTCGCCAGTCAGCTTATCCGCCTCCTCGGCGTAGCCCGTCTCGAAGTTCCTAATGGGGTATCCCCCTATCGAGTTTATGACGGCCGTCAAGAGGTTTGTGCCGTATATGTGTAGGGCCTTGGCCGTCGGCCCCGACATAAGCCTCTGGGCCAGCTTAGTGGACTCCGCTATGAACTTGGCGCGGTCCTTGACGTCGCGGAGCAAGTCGCGCGTGCCCCAGACCAAGATCCCCTTCAGCTTTTTGCTCCCCATGACAGCGCCGACGCCGCCCCTCCCCGCGAACCTCTCGTAGTCCGACATCCTTATCCCCGCTATTCTGGACAAGTTCTCGCCGGCGGGCCCTATGACGGCTACGCCGGCCGACTTCTCGTCCTCCGGGAACCCGTTCTCCCTAAGCATGGCCTTAATAGTCGCGCCCGTCCACTTCCCCCAGAGATGTTTCGCCGGCTTGATGGCCACGTCGCCCTCCTTCACGACTATGTAGACGGGGTCCTCGGCGGCGCCCTCTATTATCAGCCCGTCGTATCCGCTCTTCCTAATCCAATAGGCGAAGTTGCCGCCCGCGTTCGCGTGGGTGAGGGACCCCGTCAACGGCGATTTAGTCACCACGGTAATTCTGCTAGTGGATAGGTTGGCCATAGCCGACAGCGGGCCGGCGAATATGTAGAGCCTATTGCTGGGCGAGAGGGGGTCTATCCCTTTTGGGATCTCCTTGAGGGCTAGGTAGGATCCCAGGCCCCTACCGCCGAGGAATTTCTTGAGGACGTCGTCCTTATAGACCTCCTCCGTCACCTTCTCGGTGGCGAGGTCTATCCTCGCCACTCTAAACACCGCCATAAATACATATTCTATTACACTAATAAACGTATTTTAACAAGTTTCTAATATTAACCCCCAAAGGGCGACACGACGACCACCACATCGCCGTCTTTAAGCCGCGTATTTAAGCCGTCTAGGAAGTCTATGGATCTACCATTTACTAATATATCGTGCATTTCTATAATTTTATCTTGGAAAATTATTTTATTTTTAAAGCCAGGATATATATCATTAAGTTTATTTACGACGTCTCTTATCGTCGCGCCATCCTCTAGATATAAATCTAGTTTAATTTGATCCACTGAGCCGAGGCCGAAGTAGAGAGGCGCCATTATCACGACTCTGACCCTCACGGCCTATGTGCGGCGTATATATTAATCGGCGCCGCACGAGATAAATAATCCCCCGCGGTGAGTGGCGTGGACGCGTTAAGGGAGCTCGAGGAGAGGGAGAGGGAGGCTAGGGAGATTAGGCGGAGGGAGGCGGATTGGGCCTACATAAACAGCCTCCCGCCCAAGCTGCGCATAGCGCTTATCCACTACATAGAGACCGGGGACCTATACGTCTCGGCCAAGATAGCGGGCATGGCCGTGGACGAGTTCAACGAGCTCCGCATCAAGGCCAAGATACCCCACGTCAATTAATGGCCATCGCCGATACGTCCTTCCTAGTGGATTGGGCGCGCTACTCCAAGAGGGATTTGTTATTCCGCGTATTCGACGTGGTCTGGATACCTGAGGCCGTCTTGGGGGAGGTTAGGTCCGAGCCCACGTTGACGTGGATATCGGAGGGCTTGGCGTCGGGGTCCATGTCGCTGATGCCCGAGCTCCCCGAGTATAGAGAGGAGGCGTTTAGGCTTATGGAGGCCAGCAGGAGGTATAAGAGGCTGGACTACCCCGAGGCGTACTGCATAGCCGTCGCGGCGGCCCGCGGCCTCATAGCGCTCTCCGAGAACGGGGCCGCCTACATGGCCCAATACACTATCGTGAACGCCAGGGTTTGGAGGGCCTTTGAGGTGCTCTGGGAGCTCAGGAGGAGGGGGCTAATAGGCTCCGACGAGGTTTACATATATCAAGATGAGACAAGGCATAAATTCCCCCGCGTGGATCTAGAGCGGTGGAGGACAAGTTGAGGGAGCTCGAGGAGAGGGAGAGGGAGGCTAGGGAGATTAGGCGGAGGGAGGCGGATTGGGCCTACATAAACAGCCTCCCGCCCAGAGTTAAGTCGGCGGTGATCCTATTCATCGAGAGGGGGGATTTAAGGCTCGCCCAGAGGCTCTCCGGCCTAGACCTCGAGGACTTCATAGAGCATTTGAGGAGGGCGCGCGTCTGGGTTTGGTGACGGCGGCCGCCGGCTCGGTCGATAAGGCGGGCCATATATTTTAGTGGGTGGCGCCGCGGGATTATGCGGATATATAGGGAGGGGGACGCGGCCTACCTCAAGGGGAGGCCCGTGGCGGTTATTGGGTACGGCAACGTGGGGAGGTCCTTGGCGCTAAACCTCAGGGACTCCGGCGTAGCCGTGCTTGTGGGCAACCTACTCAGCGACGAGTACGCGCGTACGGCCAGGGCCGACGGCTTCGAGGTACACCAAATACCCGAGGCCGCCGAGCTGGCCGAGGTCGTGGTCGTGGCGCTCCCAGACGACGTCATGCCGGAGGTTTATAGGACGGAGGTTCTGCCGGCCCTACACGCGGGGAAGGCCCTAGCTCTGACGAGCGGCTTCCCCCTGGCCTTCGGCCTAATCCCTATGCCGCCTGACGACGTAGACGTGGTGCTCTTCGCGCCTAAGCTCGTGGGGCCGGCCATAAGGGATAGGTATTTGGCCGGGAGGGGCTACGCGGCGGTCGTCGGCGTGGTTAGAGACGCCACGGGCAACGCGTTGAACGCGGCCTTGGCCCTAGCCGCGGCGGCCGGAGTCTTTAGGCCGGGCGGCTTCGCCGTGGAGGCTAGGGCCGAGGAGGAGGCCCTCGCCGATTTGTTGGGCGAGCACGTGCTCAGGGCCGCGCTCTTGGCGGCGCTCGAGGCGGCGGCCGAGGAGATGGCTAGGCGCGGCGTCCCCAAGGAGCTAATTGCGCTCGAGCTCTTCGCCTCGGGCGAAATCGCCGAGCTCTTGGGCCTCATGTCCACGCTCGGGCCCCAGGGCGCCCTCAAGCGGGTTTCGCCGGCCGACGCCTACGGCGTATTGACGAGGTGGCGCAAGTACTTAGCGCCGCTTAGGAGAATCGCCGGGAGGGCCGCGGAGGAGGTCGCCGATGGCCGCTTCGCCAGAGAGCTGGCCCTAGAGAGGCAGGCGGGGTACCCGGTCCTCAACGCCTCTTGGCGCATCTTCTCCTCGGCCGAGATAAACCAAGCGGCCGCCGCCTTGAGGGCCTTGTTGAGGCAGTAGCGTCACCTCCTCAGCCTGCCCAGGGCCGACCTCAGGCGCGAGAGGAGGCCGGGCTTTGCGGGGGCCGGCCTAGCCGCCCGCGCGGCGGCCTCCGAGGCTAGGGCGGATAGGAGCCGCCTGATGTCGTCGGGGGAGTCCACGTAATATTTAGCCAAGGAGGGCCCGGGCCCCACCTTGATGGTGTAGGCGTCCTCGGGCATTGCGGCGAACATGTCCTCGTCGGTCTCGTCGTCGCCTGCGGCTAAGACGAAGTCGTAGCCGCCTCCTCTGAGCCAGGCCCTGGCGGCCGAGCCCTTGTCCACGCCGGCGGGCTTGACCTCCAAGACCATGTTGCCCCTCAGAATTCTGAGGCCTAGGCCCTGCGTGGCCGTGGCCAGAGCCTCCATCAACTCCTTAACCGCCTTCTCGGCCAAGGCCCTATCGGCGTTTCTGTAGTGGAAGGCCACGGCCATCTCCTTCTCCTCTATATATGAGCCGGGGAGCCTAGACGCGTAGTCCTCCATAATGCGCCGTACGTGTTGCCGCCACTCCTCGCCCATGTTCACGGCCGGCGCCCACTCAGAGCCGGCCCTCTTAATCCAAGCGCCGTGCTCGGCCACGAGCCCTGCGCCCAATCCGCCGAACCATTTATCTAGAAAGCCGCGGGGCCTCCCGCTTATTATGACCACGTCGCAGCTGGGCGACGCGGCGAGCCTCCCGAGGAGCGAGAGGAGGTCTGAGTCGGGGGCGGCCCACTGCGCGTAGGGCTGGAGGGGGACCAAGGTGCCGTCGTAGTCCAAGAGAAGGAGCCTCTTCTTGGCCTCCCTAAAGCGCTTTAACAGCTCGTCCTCAACCTCGGCGAGCGGCCTAACGGCGAGCTTCTCCGCCAAGCCCTTCCTCTCGGCGTAGGCGGCCTTCAGCGATTCCACGAAGTCCCTCCCCCACCTAACGACGTCGTATTCCCTCAGCCTCCTCTGCATCTCCTCCACCCGCCTCCTCTTCTCCTCCTCCGGCATCTCCAAGGCCTTGGCTATAGCCTCGGCCATCTCGCCCACGTCGTTCGGGTTCACGGTGAGGGCCCCCGCCAACTCCTTCGCCGCGCCCGCCGTCTCGCTCAACACCAGCACCCCCGGCTCGCCGCGTTTGCTGGCCACGTACTCCTTAGCTATTAGGTTCATGCCGTCCCTCAGCGGCGTCACTAAGGCTACGTCGGCCACGTTGTATAGGGCCAAGAGGGTGGGCGTTGGCAAAAACCTGTAGAGGTATAGGACGGGGACCCAGTTCAGCTCCCCCAGCTCGCCGTTTATGCGGCCCACCTCCCTATCTATCTCCCTCTTCATCTCCTCGTACTTCGCCACGCCCGCGCGCGACGGCACGACCACGGCCACCAGGGTGGCCCTCCCCCTCCACTCGGGCCTCCTCTTGAGGAATAGCTCCCAGGCGTATATCCTATTTATTACGCCCTTGGTGTAGTCCAAGCGGTCTATGGAGAGGACCACCTTCACGCCGCCCAACATCTCCCTCAGCCTATCCGCCTCGGCCTTAACGTCGGCTCTGCCCGAGGAGGAGTAGAAGAAGTCGAAGTCTATCCCCATGGGGAAGGCCTCGGCCCTAACCCTGCGCTTGTCCGGCAGCACCGCCACGCCGGCCTCCACTAAATACCCCAAGAACCTAACAACGCTGTGGGCGAAGTTGGCCACGTACTCGCGTATGTGGAAGCCGACTAGGTCGGCCCCGAGGAGCCCCTCCAATATGGCGGACCTCCAAGGGCTCGGCATGAGCTGTAAGGACGTCGGGCGGGGGGAAGGGTATGTGGAGGAAGAAGCCCACGGCCGCGTCGGGGGCCCTGGCCTTGACCATGGCGGGGGCGAGCATTAGGTGGTAGTCGTGTATCCACACGAGGTCCCCCGGCCGAGCGACGGAGGCTATCCTCTCGGCGAATTTCTCGTTGGCTTTTACGTACTGCTCCCACCACTCCTCTCTATATACGGCGTAGGTGGTGAAGCCGTGGAAGAGGGGCCAAAGCGTGGAGTTGCAGAAGCCCTCGTAGAAGCCCTCGACCTCTTTAGAGGTCAGAGGCACCGGCTCCATGCCCCGCTCCCTCAAGGCCTTCGCCACGTCGTCCCCCTCCGACTCGGCCGGAACCCCGGACCAGCCCAGCCACACCACCTCGTCTATGCCGAGGGCCCTCCCGCCGTTAGTCTTGGCCAAAAACGACTTCAAGCCCGTCGCGAGGCCCCCCACGCTCTCCCTCAGCTCCACCCCGCGCTCGCCCCTAACCACGGTAACCGGGAGGCGGTTGGAGGCTATGATCAAACGCACGTACTACGCGGGCGGGCGCCGGAAAAAGGTTACGCCCCTGGGGACGAATCGCGGCCCCTCATGCCTAGTCAGCCCGTGCCGCTCGGCGATCGGCCAAAGGCTGCGGTGCCGCCAACCCCTTAGTAGCTACGCCAGGCGAGTTCGCGGACGCCGCATCGCCGCGCTCGCGGCGGCCCATAGGGATTGCCGCATAAAACACATCCTCACTTGTGGCGGAATCGCTGTAGCTATGAAACGGGCGCGGCGGCTAAAAGGCCTGTAGAGGGAAAAAGGGGGTTATTTCTTGGGCTTTATGAGGGCGGGGCCCAGCCAAGCGCCGGCGGGCTTGCCCCACATTTCGGCTATAACTTGCGCAAAGGCTGCGTACCAAGCGGCTAGGGCCGTCAATATGCCCACGTAGCCGCCGGCCGCCGTGGCGCCTGCGGCTAGGAGGAAGAAAGTTATCCACAAGAGCAGAAATACTACGAAGAGCGCGGCGTTCGCCCTAAAGGTCGCTATCCACATTATGAAGGTGAATATGCCGAAGGCCCAGAGGACTATGCTGGCGTAGGCCGCCGAGGAGGGGAAATAGGCCACGGTAAATAGAACCATTCCCAGAAGGCCCCGTAGGTGAAGAACGCCACGTAGCCGAAGGTGTTGCCCTTGAAGTACTCCAAGACCCCGGCCACCAACTGCGCGAGGCCGCCGTAGAAGGCGGCAAGGCCCAGCACGACGGGCACTCCCTGGCCGCTGAGCAGGCCGGCGTTGAAGCTGCTCAACACAAGCGTCGTCAACGCGAAGCCGGATAGGCCTAGGGGCGCTGGATTCGCCGTCCCATTTCCCATGAATAGAGAGAAGCACGTTATTTTTAAATATTTATCCTTATTTTCCTTCTTTAATAATGTAAAAATATATTTTATATTAAAAAGTTTATATTATTCTTTACAAAATTAATTTTATTGAGAAATCTCCTTCCTCAACTCCTCGTAGGCCTTCTTGGCCTCCTCGACGGCCGTCTCGTCCTCTAGTGTCGTCACGTCGCCGAGCGGCGCGCCGGTGGCTACAGCCCTCAGGAGGCGGCGCATTATCTTGCCCGAGCGCGTCTTCGGCAGCTTGGTCACGAAGTATATCTGCGCGGGCTCTGCTATGGGGCCCACAGTGTTGCGTATGTGTTGCCTCAGCTCCTTCCTCAGCTCATCGCTGGGCTGATAGCCCTGCTTGAGCGTCACGAAGGCTATGGGCACCTCGCCCTTGATGGGGTCGGGCACGCCTATTACGGCGGACTCGGCGACGGCCGGGTGGGCCACGAAGGCGGACTCGAGCTCGTAGGTGCCGAGGCGGTGGCCCGCCACCTTGATGACCTCGTCGGCGCGGCCCAGCACCCAGATGTAGCCGTCCTTGTCCTTTATGGCGTAGTCGCCCGCGTAGAACACGCCGGGGAACCTAGACCAATAGGTCTTGACATAGCGCTCGGGGTCCCCCCAAATAGTCTGCAACATGCCGGGCCAAGGCCTCTTGATGACTAGATAGCCCTTGACGCCGGGCGGGGCCGGCTTGCCATTATCGTCGACTACGTCTACCTCGAAGCCGGGCAGAGGCGGCCCGTTGGTGCCGGGCTTCATGGGGGCCAGGTATAGGCCGGGGGCGTGGCTTATCACGATGCCTCCAGTCTCGGTCATCCACCATGTTGAGCCGAAGGCGACCTGCTCAGAGCCCAGGTTCTTGTAGGCCCAGCGCCAGGCCTCGGGGTTTATGGGCTCGCCCACCGAGTGGATTATGCGGAGGGTCGAGAGGTCGTGCTTCCTGGGCCACTCCTCGCCGAACCTCATGAAGGTCCTTATCGCGGTCGGCGATGTGTAGAGCACGGTGACGCCGTAGCGCTCGATTATGGCCCACCAGCGGTCGGGCTGCGGGAAGTCGGGCGCGCCCTCGTACATGACCTCCGTGGCGCCCACCAACATGGGCCCCAGCACTATGTACGAGTGGCCGGTGACCCAGCCTATGTCGGCCGTGCACCAGTATATATCGTCGTCGCGTAGGTCGAATACCCACTTCATGGTGGCGTATATGTGGACGGCCCAGCCGCCAGTGTCGTGCTGAATTCCCTTGGGCTTGCCCGTAGTCCCCGAGGTGTAGAGCAGGTAGATGGGTGAGTGCTCTCTACCCTCTCGGGCTCTACGTAGGCGTTGGGGGGGACTCCCGCCAAGGCCTTGTCCCACCACCAGTCCCTGCCCTCAGCCATAGGCGTATCGTTTAGGCCGAGCCGCTTGTAGACGACCACGTTCTCAACGGAGGGGGCCTTCTCCAGGGCCTTATCGACTATCTCCTTCAGCCTCACGACCTTGCCCCTACGCCAGAACCCATCCGCCGTTATTAGCAGGCGGGATTGGGAGTCGTTTATGCGGTCCGCCAACGCATCGGCGGAGAAGCCGGAGAACACCACGTTGGTTATCGCGCCTATGCGCCAGGCGGCGTACATCGCTATGGGCAGCTCGGGTATCATGGGCATATAGATAGTTATGCGGTCGCCCTTCCTTATGCCGAAGTTGCTCCTCAACATATACGCGACGCGGTTCACCTCCCTCCACAGGTCGTAGTAGGTGAACTTCCTGCGGTCGGTCGGATACCCCGTGGAGTCGACGGGCTCGCCCTCCCATATCAGAGCTAGCTTGTTCTTGCGCCAAGTCTTCACGTGCCTATCTATCGCCAGGTAGGACAAGTTCAGCTCGCCGCCGACGAACCACCTATAGAACGGCGGATTTGAGGCGTCGAGTACTTTCTCCCATGGCTTAAACCACTCCAACTCCTTCGCCACCGAGGCCCAGAAGTTCTCGAAGTCGTCTAGGCTCCTCTTGTGTAGCTCCCAATAGCTCTTTACGTCGATAGTCCGCGATCGCCACTTATCGTTATAGACATATTCGTCGAAGGGTAAGTTCTCCCCTTCAAGGGACATAAAAATGTAGAGTTATTCTGTATTTTAAATATTACTATTTATATTTAACAAGAATATTCTAGAAAAATAATAAGAAAAATAAAATCTAGATATAAGAAATATTATTTAAAATAATGTAATATAATGAACCTATATGCACAAAAATTTTTATATATTATAATCATTATACTCAATTATATAAAATTATCGATATCCGCTCACGATTTATGATACGGTCGGCTTCCGTCCACGGGGCGGGCAGACATCGCCGAAAAACAACCCGGCTTGTGGGGCTAGTCGTGGCTCGCCGCAGGTGCCGGGGCCGCCTTTATGGCCTCCTTGATGTATTCGTCACGGCGCCTCTCGTAGTCGTCGGCCGCGTAGGACTTAACTGTGGCCAATATCTTCGGCAGAGTCGTGTACTCCATCTCCTCGGGCGGGAGGCGGTGGGGCTGGAACGGGCCCATGCGGCGGATGTAGTCGGTTATCTGGGCCGCTAGCTGGCGCGTGTAGTCGAAGGCGGGGTCGTCGAATAGGTCCACGGGGCCCTCTAAATACCCGTCGTGTAGCTGCCAGCCGAGCGCCCCGACCTTAGGCGGCCCGTCGAAGCGTGTCATCCTGGCGCCGACGGCTATGCGCCTCTCCGGCTCTATCTGGTAGAACCTCATGGGCATTAAGGGCCCTGCGTGGCTCCCGCGCATCCAGCCATGGACTAGGTGGGGGTAGGCGAAGGCCTCAAGCACCTCCCCGACGGCGGGCATGCCGTGCTGGGCCCTAACTATCGCGACTGGGTCGTCCTTGCCCACGTATCTCCCCGCGATTAGGTTCAGCCTCTCCACGCTGACGGCGGCCGCGGGGGCTCCGTCGGCCCTTCTGTAGACCCTCCTGACTATGTAGCGGCCCGTCGTCCCTATTAGGCCCAGGAGCGAGTATATGTCCTCGGGGGCCTTGAGCAAATACACCTTGTGCTCGTAGACGTCCAACACCTCGAAGAGGAAGCCCTCGTGCATGGCGGGGTCTATGACTAGGCCCGCCGTGTTGAAGGGGTCCGCGAATATCTTGTACACGGGCAAGTTGAAGGCGCCGGGCTCGGTCTTATCCGCGGCGAAGGTTATGACGGGCTCCGAGGGCCTCTCCTCTATCTCCATCTCGGCGACTTGAGGACCCATGCCCCTGATATTCCCGCTGAAGGTGTCCTTTAAGAGGTCCTGCCCCGCGCCGTACAGCTTATAGTGCTTAGCCACCTTCTCGGTCACCTCTTTGAAGATCTCCCACGCCAGCCCGTGTATGTCCGAGTGGTTCTCGCCCTTGGTGTGGGTCATGAGCAGCGATATGTCGTCGCCGACGTTGTAGACGAAGTAGTCTATCAACAGCCCCCTCCTCTGCGCCTCCCTCAACCTCTCGGCGGCGAGCTCCAACATCTTCGGGTGGACCCAGGCGTGGCCGGGCCAGCCGCCCACGTCGGCCTTTATTATGCTTATTGTGACCTTCATGTCCTCTACTTTGTGGGGGGCTTTTTAAAGTATTGGTGATATCTCTATTACAGTAATAATAATTATATTTATAAATACAGATAAGGTGTCTGGGGTATCTTCTGATTACAATTTAAGTATTTCGTAAAAACAATATATATTGTTATACTCGTAATACTCGTTATAGGCAGGGGAGGCCCCGCTCCTCTAGGGCCATATCTATTATCAGGGCGCTCCAGCCGAAGTCCGGCGCGCCCATAGGCTCCCCCGTCGCGCTGTTGTAATTTTCCCTACACGGCGCTTTGGCGAAGACCTCTAGGGCCCTAGCGAAGAGCCTAGAGGCCTCTGCGTAATAGCCGTATTTGCGCAAGCCCTTATATGCAAACCATATTAGGTTGATCCAAGACCTCCCCCGCCAATAGCCCGCTGGATCATATACGCGCTCGTCTGCGCTGACGCTAGGTATGGGGAAGGCGGTCCAGAACTCCCTCGGGCTAAATATATGGCCCACCAAGGCCTCCGCCTGCTCGGCCGTGGCCACGCCGGCGAAGAGCGCGACGAAGGCGGCCGGGGTCTTGACCCTTATCTTCTCGTGCGCGTCCTCGTAGACGTCGTAGAAGAAGCCGTCCTCCTCATCCCACATAAGCCCCCTGATAGCCTCGGCCGTCTTCTCGGCCATCTCGTTGTACTCCTCGGCGGTCTCCCTATCGCCGAGCCTCTCGGCCAGCCGCGCCGCGATCCTCCTCTGCAGATATATCAAGCTGTTCAAGTCCACGGCCTCGACGGGCGCCATGGAGCACCTCTCGTAGCCGCACCGCCTCCGCCCGGCCCTATAGCCCTCAACCGCCTCGTCCCACCTAGGGCTGTCGTCCCAGCCCGTCTCGTAGGGGTCTAGGTAGGAGTAGAGCCAATCGCCGTCTTTGTCTCTGGCCGCCCTAAACCATTCGTCGTATTTAACGAGGGCGGAGAGGGCCCTCTTGGCGAACCCCTCGTCCCAAGCCTTGGAGAGCACCGCGTCTACGGCAACGGCCAAGACGGGGGGCTGCGTAGTCCACGGCGTATACCCGTCAACGCCCCAGAAGGATTTACAAGCCTCTCTAGACATAAATATCTCGTGGGGTATCCGCCCGTCGGGCGCCTGGTTCGAGAACAAGTTCTCTAGCTCCTCCGCCGCCAGGCGGGGGTCGTAGCGGCTGAGCACAATTGCGTGGAATGAGGAGTCCCAAAGCCACTGGTGCCTGAAGACGTATTTGCTGGGCATCGTGAAGGGGGCCCTAAGCGCGGGGTGCCCCCTCAAGCTACAGCGATTGGTCAAGAGGACGTACCAACAGTACCTCAGCGTGGGGTCGCCCAAGTCGGAGGCCTTCTCCAAAAGCCGCGAGGCCCAAGCCCTCCTCTCAGCCTCCATCGCCGCCTCCCCCCTCATCGCCGCCCTTAAGCCGTCGAGGTCCCCGGCGAAGGCGACCCTCGCTCCCCCATCGACCTCCAGCTCCGCGAGCGCGCCGCCCGGGCCCGCGGAGATCCTCAGAGGCTTGTCCGACCACATCCAGAAGCGGCCGCCCTCGTGCTTGACGGCGAAGGCCCCTCCTCCCCCCTCCTCGACGCCTGAGAAGCCCCTCGCCCTAAAGACGCCCTTGAGGACCCCGGAGAAGCCCTTGATGGAGTATAGGGCCGAGTCGCCGTAGGCCGTGGCGAACTCAAACACGCCGCCCGCCGACCGCCGCCTCACGCCGCCCAGGTCCCAGAGGTGCCAGAGGGCCTTCGCCTCGCCCCCGGACAGCTCCCCTTCCACGTACTCCCCGTAGATTACTCTAACGCCGATTCGGCCCGCCAACGCGACGGCTATTAAGTTCCCCGAGACCTCGGCCTTCCCGTAGATCCTCACGTCCAAAAGTCTTATAATAAGTGTTATGCCACTTCATGGTTAAGGTAGAGCCGGTGTTGATCCCGGCTAAACAGCCCCTTCCCGATTTGAGAGGGGGCGTGGGGACGCCGTATATAGTCTACGACGCGAGGAGGGACGCCTATTGGTTTCTCTTCACTGGGTGGAGCGACCCAACGGGAAGCAAGAGGGAGGGCTACGCGGCGCCCATAGACGAGGCCTTAAACGTAGACTTGGGCAAGTTGAGAAAGATCTTGCCATCAGACTTCCCGGCCCCCGCTGGATATACGAATAACGCCGTCAGAGGGCTCTACAACGAGGCTAGAGACGAGTTCTTAGTGACCTCGACCCACGGCGAAGACGCGTATATTGCCGCCTTCGGCGCCGATTGGTCCCTCAAAGGCCACAAAATATTGATTAAGGGCTTCCGTAAAGACTCCGGCCTCCCCATAAGGCCGACCGGGGCCTACGGCAACATCAGAGACGCGTTGGCCGTGGCCCCCATAGGGGACTCCTCGGCCATAGGCATATTCGCGTTGAGGAACGTCGACGAATTAGGCGAGCTGGCCGTCGAGGACTGGGGCGAGCTGGGCAGATGGGGCGCCGGCAACGACGTGATAGACTTCACGCTCATGCCTAGGCTCCAAGTATTCGTCGAGGTGGACACGCCGTCTAGGTGGGTGCTCCAGACCTATATAGGGCCCTCGCTGGACGAGGTCGCTCTAAGCGATTTGAGGAATATAGCATTGCTCGAGGCCTCGCTCATGCCGCTGCTAGGCCTAGACGACTCCTTCACGCAGGTGGGCCACCCCCACTACACGACCCTCCCAGACGGGAGGCCGAAGCTCCTCCTCGCCTCTTTCAGAGACACTTGGACTAGGAGGCCCGACACGGGGAGGGAGGGCTACACCCACGAGATATGGGCCGTGTACGTAGACGAGGCGATCTTCGACCCGAGGAGCTACGGCGAGCTCAGGGGGAGGTTCCAAGGCGCCGAGAGCAAGTGGTACTACGTGCCCGGCGCCGAGAGGCTCTACGTCGCCGTGGACGGCGAGGCCGAGCTGGTCCAGAGGCTGGACCTGCGCGACGAGGTCGAGGAGACGGTCGAGCTGAGCAAGGGCATAAACGTAGTCGAGAGGCCGGTCACGTGGGTTAAAATAAGGGCCAAGGCGCCCGTCAAGGCCACAATAAAGGCGGTAATGCGCTGAGGCTCCTGCTAGCGGAGGCGATACGGTAGGCCGCGGAATCGCTAAGAGTACTGAGGGGAGCTGGAGGATCCGAGAGGCTCGCGGCGTCGTGGAGCTCAGGCGAGTGCCGCCTCCCGCGGCGCACATATATGCCCGACGCCGGGGCTTATCGCTATTGGTGATAGCAGTGCTTTGTATAGAGCTACTAAGTGCTTACGAAAAGAGCTAAATTACTTCAGGCGCCGGATCCCGGGGCGTAGAGGCATCCCGAGGGGAAGCAACGACGGCGCCCTCGGGCCCACAGCCCCCGCGAGTTGAGGAGCGCATCCCGCGGCGCTCCCGCCGACCGCCGCCGCTGAGGCGTTTGGGCAGATTTATTTACCGCCGCGATTAGAGGCGTGGATTTGGTGGAGCGGGGGAGGCGGGCTTTTTCGGCCCTTGCCGGGAAATACGGCGTAGAGCTCGCAGTGCTTTTCGGCTCCGCGGCGAGGGGGAGGGCGGGGCCTCTAAGCGACGTGGATATAGCGGTGGAGATGGGGGACCTGCGCAGGCTCCCCGACCTAATCGTGGATTTGGCCGAGCTCCTGGACATCCCCGAGGACAAGCTCGACGTGGTGCCCCTGACGCCGGACCTCCCCAGCGAGCTGAAGTACAGGATATTCGCCGAGGGCGTTCTCCTCTACGCCTCCAGCCGCGAGCGCTACGTGGATGAGGCCGTCAGGGCCTTCTCGGAGTGGGGCGACTTCGAGGTCTTCTTGAGGAAGCACGGCTTGCCGAGAAGGCTATGGGAAAAATCGCGGCGCTAGTGGAGCTGATTAGGCGTAATGTGGGCGCGTTGGACGAGCTGTTGGAGAGCCGCACCGCCGAGTCGTTAATAGGGGACTACGTGATGTTGAACGCGGTTTTACACCTATTGCAGACGGCCGCACAAGCCCTTATAGACCTAGGCGCCCATCTGCTCGCCGAGCTCGGCGGGGAGTTGCCCAGGCGCTACGCCGATATCCCCAAGGCCCTGCGCGAGCTGGGGGTTCTGCCTATGCATGACGCCGATCTTATGCGCAGAGCGGTGGGGTTTAGAAACGTGGTACACGGATATGCGGGCGTCTCTCTGGACATTGTAAGGGCGATCCTCGGCGAGAGGACCTACAGAGAGCTCTACAGATTGGCCTTGGCTATGGCCAAATACGCGGCTGAGAGGGGGATAGATCCTTAAATTAGCCAGTATATCGCCTCGATGGAGCGATTGAGGGATTTCCCTTGGCGCAACTTCGGCGTGGAGTTCGCCGTATTGTTCGGCTCCAGGGCGCGCGGCAGGCCGGTGAAGGGCGATTGGGACTTCGCCGTTTGGCCGGACGTCGGCGAAAACTACGGCGAGCTTTTACACGAGCTGGCTAAATTCCTCGGCGTCAAGGAGTGGGATATAGACCTAGTCTTCATCGACGAGGACATGCCGTGCGCGCTGGCCGTGGAGATCTTCAGGGGGTGCCCGTCTACGCTCCGTCTCTGGGTAAATACCTAGACGTGAAGTTCAAGATATTGAACATCTGCTGGGACTTCTTCGCGGACTGGGAGAAGGTGGGAGGCCCCGAGGCTTTGAGGGCGGCGGCATGCCGGTAATTAAGCGCTACGTCGAATATATACTCCAGCGCGCCGCCGAGCTCGATAGGCTCGAGCTCAAGGGGCCTGTGGAGCACTACGCTGCAACCTACCTCCTGCAGAGCCAGGCGCAGGCGCTAATCGATATCGCGGAGAGGGCCGCATCCCTGCTGGGGTATACAGTGGAGGGGTATATAGACGCCGGGAAGAAGCTCCTACAAGCCGGCGTTATAGACGAGGAGGAGTATAGACATTACGTTGCCGTGGTGCGGTTTAGGGATGTCGTAGTGCATCAATACGCCGCGGTTGATCTAAAGGCCGTGGAGAAGATCGTGGAGGAGAAGCTGTATAAAAAGACCGCGGAGCTCGCCTTAAAGATAGCGGAGCGCATAGAGAGGGCGGTCGGAGAGGACCCATAGCAGCCGATGCTCGTCCAGCCGTCCGCCGCGGTGAGGCTGTAGCGAGGCGGCGCCCCCCTCGGCCGGCCCTCCGCCTCTGCGTTGCGGCCCAGAGCTGGGCGCACCTCTGTGCGCTAACTGTATCCAATGCCCCCTTGACAGCCTCCCTACGCAGAGGCATCCGCCGCATATCCGCCTATTCCGAGCCTGGACCCCACACCCTCGGGCGGCTTGGCGGCCCACATGCTCCTCCTCGGGTATAGTCGCGCCGACGAGGTTCAGCCCTCAGCTCGGCCAGGCCTCAGGGCGGCGCCTAGCCGTTGACCGGGATAACCACCTTAAGGCCGAGGGCCCTAGCCGCCTCCGCCTGCCTCTGTAGACGGTATAAAACGCAAGGAGAGCCCCCGGCGCTGTGCGCTACGCCCCGTGGGA
>JZWT01000029.1 GCA_000960885.1 Thermoproteus sp. AZ2
CTTGTTTACACAAAAACGTTGTCCCTAAAAGCTTAGGTTAATACAAAGACCTATCCGCAAAGGCTGAGTATATATCTAGCCCGCCCAGTTTATAAAGCGGCTGAGGGCCCGCGCCGCCGAGGAGGAGGCTAAGCCCACGGCTGAGCCGGCAGAGGGGCTGGAAAAAAGGCCGTGGTTAGAGATACTCCCAAATCCCCTGGCCCTTATAGCTGTAGACCACCGCCTTGTACGCCGTCACGTACTCCAACGAATAGCCTATCCCCTCCCTGCCTATGCCTGAGTCCTTGCGGCCGCCGAAGGGGAAGTAGCCTATTCCGTGGCGCGGGTAGTCGTTGATGTAGACGTTGCCCGCCTCGAGAAGCCTGATAGCCTTCCTTATCTTCACCACGTCGTGGCCGAAGACGGCGGCGTCTAGGCCGTAGCGCCGCCCGTTGGAGAGCTTAATGGCCTCGTCTAGGTCCTTCACCCTAGCGATCACCGCCACCGCGGCGAAGACCTCCTTCTGGTAGAGGTATAGGCTCGGCACCTTTTCGGCGGGGGCCTCTATAAGGGTCGGCTCTATGTAGTTGCGCCACCGCCTCCCCCCGGCCAACACGGCCCCGCCCTTCTCGACGGCGTCCTTCACAGCCCTCTCCACCTCCTCCGCGGTCTCCTCGTCTATGAGGGGCCCCATCTCTACGCCGGGGTCCCTCGGATCGCCGACCTTCACGCGCCTCAGCCTCTCGACTAGCCTAGCCTTCAGCTCGTCGTAGACCTTGGGCTCGGCGAACACGAACTTTATGGCGTCGCAGCGCTGTCCCGCGTAGGAGATTATGCCTAGGGCTATGCGCTCGGCCGCGTAGGCCGGGTCGACGTCGTCGAGGACTATGGCGGGGTCCCCGCCGCCCAGCTCCATCACGTACTGCTTAATGCCCGCGGCCTTAATCACCGCCTCCCCCGTCTCTGTGCTGCCCGTGAGCGAGATGGCGGCGATCCTCTTGTCCTTGGCCAGCTCGCCGGCCTCCCGCCCAGAGATCGTGAGCACGGAGAAGGCCTTCATGGGGAAGCCGGCCTCTTCGAGGACTTTGGCGAAGTATATGGCGGGGAGCGGGGTGGAGGAGGCGGGCTTGAGCAAGACGGCGTTGCCGGCCACCGCCGAGTACACGAATTTGTTCACCACGTCGAAGAGCGGGTAGTTAAACGGCGTGATGGCGAAGACGACCCCTAAGGGCTCCCGCTTGACTATGGCCTCGCTCTCTAGGCTCTCGGTGCTCCAATCCCCCGGCACGTAGTCGCCGTAGAGCTTCCTCACGTCTAAATCGGCCCTCCTCAGCCTCTCGACAGCCGCCGAGACTTCGCCGTTCGCCGCGGCCGGGGTCTTCCCGTTGCCCACCACCAGCGCCTCGACGAAGGCCTCCCTATACTTCTCCAGCAGGTCGGCGGCCTTGTGGAATATGGCGAGCCTCTTCTCGCCCGGCATATCCCTCACCTCCCATCTCCCCTCCTCGTAGGCGGCGGCCAAGGCCCTCTCTATCTGCTCCTTGCCCAGCTTGGGCACCTCGGCTATCGCTGAGAAGTCTATTGGGCTTTTGACTTGGGCCGCTCCGGCGGCGCCGGCCTCCCACCTACCCCCTATAGGCGCCTTAAACCTCGGCACAGCGCCCGGCTCCACGATGTCGTGGAATGGGATTTTGGACAGCCTAGGCCTCTCCATGAGTTTGACTTCCATAATACCTAGAGATTTATTGGAATTTAAATATTTACTCAGTTATACCTCCCGTCCTTATGAGGTGGTTATACGCCGAGTATGCCGCGAGCGCTCCCTGGGCCGCGGCCAGCTGGACTTGTTTAAATCCGCGCGGCGTGGCCGAGGTGCAGTCGCCGGCGGCGAAGACGCCGGGGATGCTCGTGGACATGTCGGGCCCCACCTCAATATATCCGTCGGGGGTCAGCTTCACCCCTATCCTCTTGAAGAACTCGACGGGGGGCTCGGCGCCTATTTCGATGAATATGCCGTCTATGGGCAAGGCCGCCCTCCCGCCGTCGCTCAGCCTCCTCAAGACAGCCTCCCTCAAGGCCTTGTCCCCTCTGAGCTCCTCGACTACGGTGTTCCAGAGCACCTCTATCTTGGGGTTCTTGAGGATGAGCCCCTGGTAGTACTCTTGAGCCCTCAGCTTATCCCGCCTATGGATGAGGTATACTCGCTCGGCGTAGTTCGTGAGCATAAGCGCCGCTTGAGCCGCGGCGTCCCCTCCGCCCACCACAGCGACTACCTTTCCCTTAAACAGCGGCGCGTCGCAAGGGGCGCAGTAGCTCACGCCGCGCCCGGCGAACTCCTCCTCCCCCCGCACGCCCAGCTTCCTCCGTCTCTCGCCTACGGCCACAACCACGGCCTTGGCCCAATAGCTGTCGCCGCCCTCTGTGAAGACTTTAAAGCCGTTGCCCGTCCTCTCCACGGCCTCGGCTCTGCCCAATATTATGGGGACGCCGTATTTGGCGACGTGTTTCTCGAATAAGCTGGCCAGCTCAGGCCCCTCGGCGCTTATTACGCCTAGGTAGTCCTCAACGGGCCCCGCGTTGAGGAGCTGGCCGCCGACCTTCTCCGTCAGCACGGCCGCCCTTAGGCCGAACCGCGCCGAGTACATCGCCGCAGCAAGCCCGGCGGGCCCTCCGCCTATGATCAACACGTCGTAGGCCTCCTCGCCCCTCTCCAGCTCAATCTTTCTAAAATTAATTTTCATGAAAGCTATTCGTTATATCCTTAAAAAATTAAATAAAATATAAAAACTTAGCCAATAGAGTCGCAATTGTTAAGAGCGTGAAGAATAGAAGGGTCCTCTTCATCAGGGATCTGCCCAAGGACGCCATCTCCCTAGGCGAGGACAGCTTAGGCCCAGGCGCGGCGTATCTGGCGGTGGGCTCTACTAGGGGCGCCAAGAAGAAGGGCGCGGCTATGAAGGGGGCCGCGGCGGCGACGCCGGCTATCCACGCGGCGAGCGGCGCGCGTTTGTGGAACTCCCTAAACGGCGCCTTGTACTCCACGTATAGGGCCTCGGCGAAGGCGTACGCCGTCCAGAGCGCTTGGGGGAGCGGCGTATATGCGCCGTTGGCGTAGCCCCATATAATCGATAGAGAGGCCACGAAGCCCGTGCCCAAGGCGTTGCCCCAGCCGGGCCTGCCGGAGTAGGCCGCTATTAGCGCCGCCGCTAAAAACGCCGCTGAGGGGACCACTGCGAAGTAGTTGTTTAGGAGGGCTAGGGGCGCCAGAAGCGGGAGCGATATGGCAACGTCCCTAATCCCTATCCTCCTCGCGACCAGCTTAGGCTGGATTTTATCGAAGAGGAACACGGCGTATACGGCTTCGGCGAGCGTTAGAGCGGCCGCGAGGGGATCGACGCCTAGGAAGGGGAGGACCGAGGCGCCCCAGCTGAGGAGCGCGACGTGTCTTAAGCCCTTGCTCCTAATCCTCACGGCGCCTCCCCCGTCTCCGCAATAAACTGATTTCGCCTAAATGGTTAGGCGCAGCCGTCCAACACATCGCTGGAGCCTGAGGGGATTACACCCTCGTTTATTAGGTAATACTCGACGACCTTCTTTAAGGCCCTCCTAACCACGTCCTCAAGCGAGCCGGGCTTTACGCCGAGCTTATTCGCTATCTCGGTCAAGGTCGTCTTCCTATCTACGCAGAAGAAGCCCTCCCTATATGCCATGAGGAGGAACTCCAGCTGCCTGGGCGTGAGGCCGACGGCCTTTAGCTCCTCTGAGGCCAAGAGCTTGGGCTGTAGGCCGGCCGAGGCCAGCATCAACACGGCAGACTTCAGCCTGCCCCTATCCGGCGCTATGACGTCGTAGTCTATGCGCTCCGCGTCTAGGGGCCTATCGCCGACGACGTAGACGTCTAGCTGAGACAAAAGCCTACACGCCGTGCAGCTACGCGAGGCCACCACTATGGTCCTCTCGCCGATCTTTCTGGCGCCTAGCTCCCTTAAGTGCTCTTCGCTCGGCTCCTCCTCCAAGGTGACTATGTGGACGGATTTCTCGGGCCCCGGCTTAACCCTCATGGCCTTAGGCCTAAGGCCCAGCTCGTAGAGCTTCTTGGTCACCTCGCAGTCGCGCCTGACTACTCTTATCGTGGCTCTCACGGGCTTTTGCACGACGTAATTGCGAGGCGTCATTAAGTGTTTTTCTCGAGGAGCTCCTTGAGGACAACTGCGTTGTTGTGGGCCCTATCCCTCGCGGCGTAGAGCAGAGTTATATTGCCGGAGGCCGCCAGCCTCTTCAACTCCTCAAAGGCCGGATTCCCCCTCAGCTCCTCGGCGTATCTCGCCTTGAACTCCTCCCACTTGGCGGGGTCGTGGCCGAACCAGCGCCGGAGCTCGTCGCTTGGGGCGACTTCTTTGAGCCAGAGATCTATTTTGGCCGACTCCTTCTTAACCCCCCGCGGCCACAGCCTATCAACGAGTATTCTGAGCCCGTCGTCGGGCTCCGGCGGGTCGTAGACCCTCTTGACCTTAATCACCAGCTCGGAGCGCGTGCCTCTTTTTCTGCCCTAAGCCTAAAATATTAGGCCTCCTCTACGCTGAAGGTGATCATCCGCTGGAGCGCGTCGAGGACTTCGCCGAGCTTCTCCTTTATTTCGCTGTCGCCGGCCTTTATAACCACGGGCAATTCGTTTAGGCGCTCTAGGCTCCTCGAAATTTCGTCAAGCGTGTTGCGAATTTCGTCTAGCTTGCTAGAAATCAAATAAAGGGCCAGGAGCTGGAGCTCGTCGTTGGAGAGCTTCTTCTTCCCCAGCTTCTCTAAGATGGGCGCCGCCGCGCTGCGCAGAGACTCCTCGACTCTAGTACGTATAGTATCTTCCATGAGCTATTAACCGAATTAATATTAAAAAGTGGCGCTTAATGCGGGGGCGATAAAATATAAAGACTTGGCCCATGTGCCCTATGCGCGAGGTCGTAATACTCGGCTTCGCCAGGACCCCTATAGGGAAATTCGGCGGCGGCCTCAAGGACGTCCACCCGGCCCACCTCGCGGCCTTCACCATAAGGAAAGCGCTGGAGAGGGCCGGAGTCGACGGGAAGCTGGTGGAGGAGGTCATAATCGGCTCTACGCTCCAGGGGGGCATGGGCCAGAGCATCGCGAGGCAGGCTGCCCTATACGCGGGCCTCCCCGTCTCCGCCAGCGCCTACACCGTGAACCGCGTCTGCTCCTCCGGCATGCAGGCGGTCATAGACGCCTATAGGGAAATAGCGCTGGGCGACGCCGACGTAGTGGTGGCCGGAGGGGCCGAGTCCATGTCCATGGCGCCCTTGGCCATAAGGCCTAGGGCCCGTTGGGGCTTAAAACACTTGATCGGGGCTAGGGAGGAGCTAGTGGACTTAATGATATACGATGGCCTCACCGACCCCACCAACGGCCTCTTGATGGGGGAGGAGACCGACCTCTTGGCCAAGGAGTGGGGCATATCTAGGGAGGAGCTGGACCAAGTGGCCTACGAGAGCCACATGAGGGCGTGGAGGGCCACTGAGAATAAGTGGTTCCTTGACCTAGAGCCCATGGACGAGAGTCTGGGAGGGCGCAAGTCAAGCTGGACCGCGACGAGGGGATAAGGCCTGACACGTCGCTGGAGAAGCTGGCCAAGCTGAGGCCCGCCTTTAGGCCCGACGGAGTCTTGACGGCCGGCAACAGTAGCCAGCTGTCGGACGGCGCGGCGGCGTTGGTCTTGGCCTCGGCCGATAAGGCCAAGGAGCTGGGCCTAAAGCCCATAGCCAAGATTATCGGCTACGCCTGGCACATGGTCGAGCCCCGGCGCTTCGTCGAGGCCCCCATCTACGCAGTTCAAAAGCTCTTGAAGAAGCTGAACATGACCATAGACCAATTCGACTACTTCGAAAACAACGAGGCCTTCGCGGTAAACAACGTCTTGTTCCACAGAGTGCTGGGAGTCCCCTACGAAAAATTGAACGTCTTCGGCGGCGCCATAGCGCTGGGGCACCCGCTCGGCGCATCGGGCGCCAGGGTGATAACGACCCTTCTATCGGTGCTGAAGGTCAAGGGAGGCCGGCGCGGCATCGCGGCTTTGTGCCACGGCACTGGCGGCGGCACCACAGTGGCCCTCGAGATGTTATAACGGCGTGGCGGCCCTTCTATCGGCCATCCTCTCGAGCCCACCGCCTAAGCTTGAGGCGGACTACCGCTCTAGGGAGGGCCCCCCCGACAGGCTCTCCCCGCCGATCGCCGTGAGGCTAGACGGCGTTGGCTTCGGCCGCTCCGTCGCCGATCTGCCTGGACCTCGGAACTGGGCCGTCCACAACGCCTTGTTCCTAGAGGCCGTGGAGCTGGCGCGGGGGACAAGCGCCTACGCGGTCTACGTGGTCAGCGACGAGGCCAACCTAATCTACTTAGACCAATTGCCGTATAGGGGCAGGCTCATCAAGATATTGTCAGTGTTGCCCTCGCGCCTATCGGCCAGGCTCTCCGCTAGGCTGGGCAGGCCCGTGGCCTTCGACGCCAGGGCCGTGCGCCTATTGGACGAGTGCGACGCCGCGCGCTACGTGTTATATAGGGCTAGGATCGGCCTAAACAACTACGTCGTGTCCCTCGCGAGGCTGAGGGGCCTCGTGGGGGAGGAGACGCCTAGGCTGGGCGAGCTGTTAGCCGCGCTGGGGCCGACCGACCTATCGCTGGGCTGGGGCTCTCTGGCCACCAGGGCAGGGGGCTGGAGGAGGGAGGACCTCTGCGCCTTTCTGGGGAGATGCGGCCTCTGTTGACTATACGCGCCGGGTTCTACGCCGTCTTCAGGACGCTGTCGCGGATGTACGGCCCGGCCATATTCATATCGGCGCTACCGCCCTTGTTCAGCTCCCTGCTCGCGTTGGGCGGCTGGATTATATCGGGGAGAGTCGAGCTGGACAAGTACCTATACCAGCTCTTGGGCATGTCGTTGCTGGTCATGGCGCAGGTGGCGTTGAGCGAGATAAGCTGGACCCTCAAGGGCTGGATAGACGACGGCCTCTTCGACTACCTGGCGGCGTCCCCCGCCCAGCCCCTCTCAGTATTCATCGGGGTCTTCTTGGCGGAGGCCCTTGTCTTTGCCGGGCTATCGCTGGTAATTACGGCGGCCGTCGTGGGGGCCTTGAAGGGCCCCCTCTTCGCCCTCTCAACGCTGGCCGCCTACGCGCTCGCCTTCATAGGCTCCCTGCCCCTAATAGGCTTGGGGATGGCCTTGGCCTCGCTCGTGCTCTTCACGAAGGAGCCCGGCGTAGTGGCCATGCCCATAGGCGCGGCCATGGCTGTGGTGGGGGGCGTCCTTTATCCGACGTCTATTCTGCCGCCGTATCTGCGCTATATAGCGGAGGCCCTCCCCATGGCCGCTTGGGCCGACGCCGTGAGGGGGCTTGCGCTGGGCCTCACTCTGCCCATTAAGGAGCTGGGGGCTCTGGGCGGCTACGCGCTTTATATACTGATCGGAGTCTTGTCCTTCGATGCGGCCGGCAGAGTCGCGAGGCGCCGTGGGGTTGCTTAAGGAGGTCGAGAGGGAGTGGCTACGCTTCTCTAGGGCCAGCGCGAGGCTCTGGCAGAGGGCGCTGTCGGGGTCTCTATCATATGTGCTGTGGCTTATGGCCGCCATATTGGCCATAGCTTGGTACGGCGCGTTGAGGGAGGGGCTGGGGCGCGACATGTTCTGGTCCTTCCTGGCCTTCGTGTTGTACTCAGAGCCCCTCTGGGCCGCCGCAGATGCGCGGAGCCACCTCAGGCTCGGGATCACCGAGCAGATATTGGCGGCCCGGGGAGGCTTGGCGCCTACGTTGTTCCCGTGGCTCTTCGTGGACTCGGCCATGTGGTCTATGATGGACTCCTCAGTGCTATTCGCCGTCTTCACGGCGATATTCGGGCCCCCCGCGGCGGCCCAGCCCCTCCTCTTAGCCGCGGCTCTGGCCCTCCTCTACCTCTTCTCGCTCTCGATGGGCGTAATCGGCGTCTACTTATTCCTCTCCCTCGAGAACCCCTGGATAGCCGCGCTCCTGCTCCAGCTCGTAATACCCCTATCGGGGGGCGTGGTGCCGCCCTACGCGTTGCCCGAAAGCGTTGCGCGCTTCCTTGCCTACTCCCCGTTCCAATACGTCGTGGCGCCGCTGATCTACGCGGGGGTCGGGAAGTGGTTGCTCCCGCCCCCGTTCGAGCTAGCCGTGGGATACGCCGAGGCGGGCGCCTTTGCCGCCCTGGCCCTCTTGGCCGATAGAATAGCCGTGGAGAAGATCAAGCTCAAGCCGTCTTAGGCGGGCCTGCCCACGGTCACCAACATGACGGGGAACTCGGAGCGGCAGTCCAGCCCCAAGAGCTTGCAGACCTCCTCGTCGTAGAACGCGCCTACGGCGCACGCGCCGAGCCCGAGCGCGGTCGCGACTAAGTAGAGGTGCTCCATGACGGCGCCGGCGTCGAGCAGCACATAGCGCAACGCCCTCTTCCAGTACTTCCAGCGGGTCCGCGCGTAGTAGGCGGTGAGTATAAAGACGGCGGCCGCGCGCGCCACGTGCTCTTGGTCCATAGCCGCCGACGCCAGCGATGCGCTGTAGTTGCCTAGGCTGATCCCCTCTAGGCGGTGCCTGATGAAGTCGTAGCGGTAGATGCCTCTCTCCACGGCGGCGACGCGGTTGGCGTAGACGTAGACCTCGATGGGCTGAAGGCCGCCGGCCGACGGCGTAGCCCTAAGCGGCCAGCCGTCCTCCCAGCCCGTGACGCCGGCGCTGTAGAACAGAAGCGCAGCTAGCTCGTCTAAGGAGAGGGGCTCCGCCGCGTAGTCGCGGATCGTCCTCCTCTTCATTATCACGTCGCCCAGGCTCAGCCGGCCCAGCTTCGGCTCCGGGAGCGGCACAAAGGGGCCTGCGCCCACGCGCCTATCTATCGGCGGCATAGGCCCCTCGGGCCTGCGCCACTCCTCGCCCCTATAATGGCGGAAGAGAAGGTCGCAGGCTAGGCCGGGGTCTTCCTTAAGCGCCTCGCACATCACTTATACTTGGACTCTAGGTAGGCCAGCAGATGCGATGCGTTATACTCCTCGCCCGTGGCCCTCCTCACGAGCTCCTTGGGCGGATAGACGGCGCCCCACCTATGTATCCTCTCGCGGAGCCAATCCTTAATCTTCGCGAAGTCCCCGGAGGCCACCGCCTCGTCGACGAAGCCCATGGCGGCCCTTATCTGGGCGGCGATCACGTTGCCGAGGGTGTAAGTGGGGAAGTAGCCTATCGACCCGTGGGACCAGTGAATATCTTGTAGGACCCCCTCGGCGTCGTTGCGCGGCCTAATGCCCAAGAGCCTCTCCATCTCGTTGTTCCACAGCTCCGGGATCTCCGCGACTTTCACCTCGCCGGCTATCATCAATTTCTCCAGCTTGTACCGCAACAAGATGTGGAGGTTATAGGTCACCTCGTCGGCCTCGGTCCTTATATAGCTGGGCCTCACGACGTTGAGGTAGTAGAACAAGTCGTCGTCGGAGTATTTATCGAGGAAGGAGAGGCGGCGCCTCAAAATCGGCGATATCCTCTCGACGAAGGCCCTGCCCCTGCCCACCATGTTTTCCCAGAAGCGGCTCTGCGACTCGTGGACCCCTAAGGAGACCCCAGTGCCCACGGGCGTGAAGGCGAGGGACTCGTCGACGCCCAGCTCGTAGAGGGCGTGGCCGAACTCGTGTATAGCCGACATTAAGGGCTCCTTGAAGTCCTTCGGCGGATATCTGACGGTTATGCGGACGTCGAAGGGCGCGGCTATGCCGGTGGTGAAGGGGTGGGGGCTTACGTCGAGCCTAAGCCTGCCCTTGGGATACCCTATCATCTCTAAGATATCCCTTATGGCGGCCTCGGCGTCTTCTCTGCGGTACTCCTGCTCCTCTAGGGGGTGCGACTTGGGCCAGCCCCTCGCCTCTAGGCGGTTGAGGAGCCTCCTTATGCCGGGCTCAAGCGTCGAGAATATGGCGTCTACGTCCCTAGACCTAAGCCCCTCCTCGTAGAGGTCTAGGAGCGCGTCGTAGGGGTGCTCCTCGTAGCCCAGCTTATCGGCTATGACCCTAGACAGCTCCACGATCTTCTCTAAATAGGGCGCGAAGACCTCGAACTTCGCCTTCTCCTTGGCCTGCCTCCACGCCACGAAGGCCTCCGAGGTCACCTTGGCGAACTCCCTATTAATCTCGGGGGGAACCCTCTGGTAATACTTCAAGTCCCTTTTCAGGACCCTCACGACGCCTCGCTCCACGTCGCCTAGGTCCTTCTCCTCCTCGGCCTTCTCAATTAACTTGACGAACTTCTCGTCGAGCGTGAGCTTCTGGAGAAGCTCGGCGATCTCCGCCCTCGCCTGGGCCCTGCCCCTAATGCCCTCCTCCGGCATGTAGGTCTCGGTGTCCCACCCCATCAGCGCCTGGGCATGGCCTAGGGCCCAGATAACCCTATAGTGGTCTAGGATTTGTTTAATCACCTCCGACTTAATCATTATTGGCTCAAAGCCCCCTATTTTAAAGTGAGCCTCCCGCCACTTCGCGGAATTTAGCCACGCCCTTTAGGAGCTCCTCCACGTCCTTTGCCGCTTGCTCGTCGCTGGGGAATCTGCTGAACACGCCCTCTCTATCCGGCCCGTTGTATTGATAGCCGTGTAGGTCCAGCGCCAGCAGGGCGTAGTACATGACTTCGTGCCCGTAGCTCTCCCTCAGCGCCTGCGCCGCCTCGCGCATCTTCGAGGACGGCATAATTGCTATGATCCAATCCACGCGGGGCACGGCCCTCTCGCCGATCCGCCTAATGCCCGGGTATAGGCCCTCTAGCCTATCCCTAGACCGCGCCGCCAATGCGCCCAATACGGCCTTCCAAGCTTGATAGGCCTTGCCCGCGGCGTTTCTGACGAGGCCTTGCTCTAAAAATTTCGCGGCCAACTCGGCCTCGTACTTCGCCTCGAGTAGCCTAACCTTTATGTAGCCGTCTAGGTCTAGCCACGGCTTCTCCAGCGGCGGAATCACGTAGAGACCGGGCCGGCTACATAAATTCTTAACCGCCTGCCGAGGGGCGTCGGACGCATACGACGCCTTTGGGACCCCAACTTAATCGCCGGCTTAATTAAACCGGGCGCCGCCACCCGCGTGTCTATACTATTGGGCCTAACCGAGGACGGCAAGCTCTACATACGTAGAAGCGACTTAGAGAGGCTTGCCGAGAGGCTCGGCTCCACGCCGGAGGAGCTGGCCGAGAGGCTGGGGGCTAGGGAGGAGCCGGCGGGGCGGGGCTCGCGCTTCGTCTTAGACGACCCCCTCGGATTTCTACTATCTAAGGTCTTAGAGGTGGAGGCGAGGCTGAGGAGGCTTGAGGAGGCGGGCGGGATGGGCGGCGTTAAGCGCGCCGAGGAGGGCGCTATGGGGGATGCCCGCCGCGTGGGGCCATCGGAGTTTGAGGAGGCGCTTAGGTGGGCCTACTCGCAGGCCCGCGGCCCCACGGGCTATGCGCCGATAAGGGCCATTATGAGGCTGGTCTCGAGCAAGCTCGGCCTCTCGGAGGCCCAATTCGCCGAGGCCCTAGCCGCCTTCGCCGAGGCTAATAGGGGGCGCGTCCTCTTGCTCCAAGGGGGCGACGAGAAGGTCTACATCGGCGGAAGGGCCTACGGCTACATAAAACTACTGTAATACGGCTAGTCGTTATAAGGGGCGCGGCCGCGCACAACGTGAGCTGCAAAACGCCTCTATGGCCGGTTGCGAGCCCGGAGGCGGGCTTGGCGGGCAAGCGCTGGCTCTCAGCCGCCGAGGACTTAGCCGCCCTAGCCTCCCGATACCCCTTAGCCGCATTGGTCGGCCGCGCCGGGATGGGCAAGTCGCAGGTCCTCCTCCATCTGTGTAAGGACTCTTGTATATACATCGATGCGACTGAGCTCCAGGAGCGCTCGCTGGCGCAGATAGCGGCCGCCGTCGCTTGGCGCCTCGCGCCGAGGCTTAGGGGGAGGATAGCCGAGGCCTATAGGTCCTACGGCTACTCCGGCCTATTGTCCTTAGCCCAGGCCGACCCCTCTTGGGTCCTCTCAGAGGCGTTGTCGCAACAAGGCGCTAGGCTGATAGTAGCAATCGACGAGTTCATCCCAAGCGCCGAGGACCCGGACTTCTTCAGAGCCGCGGCGGCCCTCCACCGCCTCCGCAACCTCGCCCCGAGGTCCGCCGGCTTTATATTCTCGTTTCTCCCCGAGGTCTACGAGAAGTTGGCCGAGAAGATCCCGCCCCTCGGCAATATACTCTCCTCCGTCGTTGTACAGCTCCCAGACGTCCTCGACGAAGACGACGTGCTCGAGATAGCCAACCACTACTGCCCGGAGAGAGCCAAGGAGGCCTTGGCCATATGGAGGGCTAGGCCGGACATAACCGTTAGGGAGCTCCTAATGGCCTTGTCTTCGCCGGCCAAGGCCGTCGAGGTGCCTATATCTTAAGCCTGGAGAGCACTAACGCCGACGAGGCCGAGAGGGCGCCCGCCACAATCCAAAACGCCCTAAAGCCCAAGGCCCCTATTATCAACGGCGCGGCGCCCGCCGCTATGCCCGCGGCTTGCCAGAACAGATTTGCGAGCCCCGACACGCTGCCGGCCCTCCCCCCGCCGATAAGCCCGGCGGCCGTCGAGTTGGCCGGCGTTATGACGAAGCGCAGGAAGCCTGCGATGAGCGAGAGCGCGGCTAGGTAGACGGCCCCCAAGGGCGCCGCGTAGGCCGCCAGCGCCGCCCCATATAGCGGCAGGAACACCGCGTACGTCCTCCGCACGCCCAGCCTAGATATGATCCAGCCGGCGGCTATAGTGGACGGTATCCCCCCTATGGCCGTGAGCGAGTATATTAGGCCCGCCGCCTCGCTCGATATGCCCAGCCCCTCTAGGTAGTCGTAGGCGTAGAAGGCGAAGGCCCAATAGGCGGCGAAGAAGATAAAGCCGCCTGCGGCCAAGAGCGCGGCGTCCCTATTCCTCAAGTCGGCTAGGCTTATGCGCATGCCGGCGGTCCTCGGATTAGGCGATTTGAGGAGCGCGAGGGCTAAGGCTATATCGAAGGCGGCCATGGCCAAGTACGCCCCGCGCCACCCCAGCGCCGCCGCGGCCTCGGGGGCCGTTACGCCTAAGAGCGCTATGGATAGGGGCCAGGCCAAGCTGTAGAGGGCCATGGCCCTAGGCAGCTCGCCCCTATCGTATAAGGCCGACACCAGCTTGACCGACGCCGGGTATATCCAGCCCGCCGAGGCCCCCATCAATGCGCTCGCCAAATACATCAGCTCATCGCCCGTCGCCGCGCTAGCCAAGGCCGTGGAGGCGGCTAGGCCTAGGAGAGACGCCACCAACACGGGCCTCGGCCCGGCCTTATCCGAGGCCAAGCCGGCGGGGATCTGCACGGCTATATACGCAGCGAAGAATAGGGAGAAGACGATCCCCGTCGCCGCGCTCGAGGCGCTGTATCCGGCATAGTTTGAGAGGATGCCCCAGGCCAGCCTGGTGTAATAGCCCATGAAGAAGGCCGCCGAGGCTAGGGCCAGCGCGGCGCCTCGCCTCACCTCTTCCCCGGCCAAGGGCAGATATCCCTTACTGGGCACTCCCGACAACGCGGCGACTTGGCCCTACAGTAGTCTCTGCCGAATTGTATCAGCTTTAGGTGCACCTCTAGGTACCTCTCAGGGGGAAGCCTTCTCATGAACCAGCTGGATATCTCGCCGTATCTTCGCCCTATGCCCCACCGCTGCGCTACGCGCGTTATATGTGTATCCACGGGGAACGCGGGCTTGCCCATATTGACTAGGATTACGTCGGCGGTCTTCTCGCCGACGCCTGGGAGAGACGTGAGGAGCCGCCTGGCCTCCTCGGCCGGCATAGAGGCCAGCTCGGCCCAAATCCATGCCCCTAAGGGCCTTGGAGAGCTCCACGAGCTTCTTGGCCCTCTGCCTGTGCATCCCGGCTGGCCTTATGAGCTCGGCTATCTTCTCCTCGCCCAGCGAAAGCAGGGCGTCCGGTGTGATGTCTCCCCCAACCGCCTCCTTGAGCCTGTGGTACGCCCTAAAGGCGTTGGCGTCTGAGGTGTTCTGCGTCAAGATGACCGCCACTAGGAGCTCGAAGGGGCCCACGCCCCTTTTCTTGAGAACAGGCGCCACGAATTCCCCCTCCCTCAGCTCAACCGCCCCGATGGCCCTCTCGACTAGCTCTATGGGGTCCCTCATCTAGGCCGATGCGGGCCGCCCTAGCACGGCCTTAGCCGGAGACCGGCTAGTCTGTGTCCGCCCAACTGCGCAAATAGGTCTCATTTGGCCAAGAACGCGACCGCCTCCTTGGGGCCCAGCCTCAGCACGGGCGGCTCCACCTCGCCGCTCCCGGCTATCTTCTCGGCAGAGCTAATCTTTTCGCCCAACAAGGGGGCCTCGAGGCGCTCGTAGGAGTGATTTATGGCGATAACTAGGCGCCCCTCGGGCCCCTCGAACGTCGCCACCTCTATCCTGGGGTCGGGGGTGTAGAGGGGTATCTCTATCCCGGCCATTTGGGCCAAGGCCGCGTATATGCGGTGGTACCCCCTAAGCCAATCGACGTGGCTCATAGTGCTCAGCAAAAGCTCTATGGGTATTGTGGATAGGACGGCCCGCTTAGCGGCGAGGAGGACCGGCCTATTCCTGTGGTCCACGGCTAATACCCGCGCGTCCTTAGGCCTCACGACGTATGTGTAGACGGGCGAGTCCAGCGCGAGCTCGAGCTCCTCGCCGGCCTTTATGGGCCCGAAGTCCTCGACGAACTTCATCCTAAATATGCCGGAGTACTCGACGCCGTAGGACCCAGGCGTCGTGGCGTTCTCCACTCCGAACAGCTCGCGCCACAGGTGCGTGGCCGCGTCATGTAGGGCCCACGCCCTCCCGAAGGCTCTGAAGACCGACGCGTAGACGACGCCGCCCCCCTCATAGGCCGCGCGCCAAGTCGTCGCCAGCGCTGTGGCCACGGACGGGAATATCAAGAGCTTCTTCCTCAGCCTCTCCCTATCGAGCTCGTACACGGCCGAGGCCCTCAGCCCGGCCATAAACGCGAGCGAGAGGGCTTGGAGGGCCGGCCTTATTCCGACCTCGGCCTTGAGGCTCTGCGACACGAACTCGTAGTCCCTATACATATAGAAGGGGACGACTACGGCGGCCTCGGCCCTAGGCCTCCTATACCTCTCGCCGAGCCCTAGGGCCTCGAGCCTCTCCAGGTCCTTCGCGAAGGCCCTCACAACCTCGCCGGCGGGCTTCACCGAGCCGTCGGCCCTAACTAGGCCGAAGCCGAGCTCTAGGAGGCGCCACTCGTAGGGGGGATCGGCCTCTTGGCCGAAGTCCGAGAAGCACCAGATAAAGGCCCCCAACGCCTCGTGGGCGAGCGCCGACCACAACACGTCGTTTATAAACAGCGCGTGCGCCTCCTCTGAGAATTGATACGTCGAGAAGCCGAACTCCTCGAGGAGCACGGGCACTTCGCCGTCTAGCGAGAAGAGCTCTATATAAGCCGGGTAGAGGTAGGCGTGCCTCACGGCGTTTGAGTCGTAGGGGTATAGGTGGACCCCGACGAAGTCCACAAGCCCCTTGACGTTGGGCGGCTCTTGGAGATAGGAGCTGGACACGTCGCCGGAGGTGAAGGGGGCGTGGGGGTCGAGGGATTTAATAGCCGAGGAGTAGGCCCTCAACAACGCCAGCGCCTCCTCCCTAGACTCCGCCCTCTTCACTAGGGACAGCTCGTTGCTGAGGATCCAACCGCCGAGGGCCTTATGCCCCCTGAGGGCCTTCACGACCTCGGACACGGCCCTTACGCCCCTCTCCACAGCCTCCGGCCTATAGACGTCGCCGTCCGGGGCCCAGGGGATTTTCCAGTTCCGGCCCGACATATGGCCCACTATCAACGTGGGGAAGCCCCTTATCCCCCTCTCCCCCAGCATGTCCATAAACCTCTTGAGCTTGGCCAGAGACCCCTCGTAGACTCCGCCGTAGGGGTCGAAGAAGTCCTCGGCCAAGATGAAGAAGCGGACGGCGCGGATCCCCAGCTCCCTCATCTGGTCTAGGTCCTTCGCCAAATCCCCCTCATTCCACTCCTTCCACATCTTTATGTTGTGGAGCCTGGGCCAGTAGTTCACGCCGAGTAGAAACATAACCCCCAGCGGCCCATAGATATATATACGTTGCCCCAGAGGGCTGTGGGCAAGCGTAGGTACACCACGGTCTCAATACCGACGCCCCTATATGAAAAAGTCAAAGGGATGATCGAGGGCACGGGCTTCTCGTCGGTGTCGGAGTTCGTGGCGTATCTTCTTAGGGAGGTCGTGGCGCTTAAGGAGAAGTCGGGCAATAAGGCCCCCCAGCTCACTCCTGAGGAGGAGGAAGAGCTCAAAGAGAGGCTGAGGGCGCTCGGCTATCTATAGGCGCCTCCTTGACCCTGTGCCCGTAGAGCCTCTTAATGGCGTCTATGGGAGGGGCGTAGCTGCGCATGGCCGGCGAT
>JZWT01000003.1 GCA_000960885.1 Thermoproteus sp. AZ2
GACGGCGTAAGGAGAGTAGGAGTCTTCATAGACGGCAAAGTGCTAGACTTGCCCCGGGCATATGTGGCTGTGTACGAGGCCGCGGAGGCGCCCGATTTCCTATACGATATGAGGAAGCTAATAGCCTATGGCCGACCTGCGCTAGATATAGTGGAGGAGTTGGCGCATAAATGTGAGGACCCTGCCTTCTATCTAGACCCCGATACCATCCGATGGGAGCCCCCCGTGCTTAATCCAGAGAAGATATTCGCCGTAGCCGTCAACTATAGGGCCCACGGCCAAGAGACGGGCATGAAGCCCCCTGAAAGGCCCTACTTCTTTCCCAAGTTCCCCAACGCCTTAGTCGGCCATAGACAGCCCGTCGTAAAGCATAAGGTGGCGCAGAGGGTCGACTGGGAGGTGGAGCTCGTCGTCGTCGTGGGCAAGCCCGGCAAATATATCGACCCAAGCAATGCGCTTGACTACGTCTTCGGCTACGCCGTGGGCAACGACATATCTATACGCGACTGGCAATTCCCGCCCGGCTGGCCCCAACAGCTAAACCCCTACGGGCAGAACTGGATATGGGGCAAGTCCATGGACACGGCGGCCCCTGTGGGGCCCTACATCGTGACTAAGGACGAGATCCCGGACCCCAATAGGCTTGGCCTCAGGCTTTGGGTAAATGGAAATCTGGAGCAGGAGGGCAACACCTCAGAGCTCATATTTAACGTCCAGCAGCTGATGCACTGGGCCTCCCAAGGAATTACCCTCAAGCCCGGCGACTTGATCTTCACGGGCACTCCGCCGGGGGTGGGCTTCCCGAAGGGCAAATTCCTAAAACACGGCGACGTGGTGGAGGCCGAGGTGGAGCGCGTCGGGAAGTTGATGAACCCAGTCGTCGAGGAGCGGTGAAGGCTGCCTTCTTCGAGGCGCCGGGCTTAGCCAACTTAAAAGTCGGCGACTTCCTGGACCCCCGCCCAGGGCCGGGGGAGGTCCTGGTGAGGGTTAAATACTTCGGCATAAATCCTGTCGACATCATGACGATAGAGGGGTTTATAAGAGCCCAGCCCATGCCCCACGTCCCCGGCGCCGAGTTCGTGGGCGTGGTGGAGGACGTAGGCCTCGGCGTCTCGGGCTTCGCCAAGGGCGACCCGGTGGTCGTCTACAATAGGCTCTACTGCGGCTCTTGCCGCTACTGCCTCACCGGCGAGACCCAGCTCTGCACCTCGGGCGGCATAATCGGCATCGCCGCAAACGGCGGCTTCGCAGAATATGTAGCCGTCCCCGCCAAGAATTTGGTGAAGGTCGGGGGCGACTTATTGAAGTTCGTGGGCCTTCCCGTGGGCGGCCTCACGGCGTATAACATGTTGAGGAGGACCGGCGTCCAGACAGGCGACGTCGTGGCCGTGGTGGGCGCCACCGGAAACGTGGGAGTCTTCGCGGTCCAGCTGGCTAAAAGGGCGGGCGCGTACGTGATCGCGATCTCTAGGAAGGGCGCCGAGAGGCTGAGGGAGCTAGGAGCCGACGAGGTCCTCGCGCCTGAGGACGCGGCTAAGAGGTGGGGAAACGCCGTGGACGTCGTCGTGGACCCAGTCGGCGCCTCTACGTTCGAGCTAAGCCTCAAGCTACTAGCCAGAGGGGGGCGCTACGTCACGGCCGGCGCGTTGACGGGGGGCGAGGTCGAGGTGGACTTGCGCAGACTCTACGGCGCTCAACTATCGCTTGTGGGATCCACAGGCGGCCGCAGAGCCGACTTAGAGGTGTTGGTTAGGCTGGTCGAGAGGGGCGCCGTCTCCACGCCTATATATAGGCTCGTCAAGGGCCTAGACGGGCTGGGCCAAGCTATCGAGGCCTTCCGAGACCCCGGCAGAATAGGGAAGGTTGCTGTTGAGGTGTAGAGGGGCTCTCGGCCCCTCCCTAGCGACCTAAGCGTTTTAATCGGCGGCCGTTTCCAGCCCCTCCAAACCCCCATAATCGGCAGTAGAAATTAATGATTCCGCACCTCGGAGGCCTTGCCGCCTCGAGGCGCTCCGCGGCTACCGCCTTTAACGGCCCGGATCTACTAATAGGCGCCTCCAGCGTCTGTCCACCGCGTCTGAGGTCTCAATAAATCTCGATATATGGCGTACGGGTTTACGACGCATAAACCCCTTAAATATCTGGCCGTGTTGCCGTGTGGAGTTTTTGAGAAGTAGGGCGTTGCAGTTCTTAGAACAAGCGAATTACGCGCATCAGAGGGGATACAACGAACTCGCGCTCTTCAACGTAGAACAGTTCTTTCAACTTTATGTCAAATATCTCCTTTATAAGCGGCTGGGGGAATACCCGAGGACCCATAGCCTAAAGAGACTATTAGAGGAGTTGGTAAGGCTATATCAGGGCTGTGGGATATCTGAATATATAAGGGAGAACTCGCTCATAATTACGTTGCTCGAGCAAGCATATATCTCCTCTAGGTATTTGCCCTTTGAGGCCGACGAGGGGGACGTAGAGGCGGCGATGGACGCTGCAAAACGCGCCCTGGAGATATTCAAATGTCTAGAGAATTTATAGAGCTCCTCCTAAGGCTGGCGGAGCAGAGGCGGTATATATTAGAGCGGCTGCCGGCGGTTTTAGAGGCCGTGAAAAAGGCGGCGAAGGAGCTTGATCCGGAGGCCGAGGTTTTGCTCTTCGGCAGCTACGTGAGGGGCGGCTTCAGGCCGGACAGCGATATAGACGTTTTGGTCGTCTCCAAATACGGCAAGAGCCTGAGGCAAGCCGCCGAGATGGTTAAGCACATAGAGGATAGAGTCGGCGATATATGGCCTATAGAAATCCACGTATGGGATAGGGAGACCTTCGAGAAGTTTAAGAAAATGGTGGGTCCCTATAGGCCCGTCTAGCCCCTCGCAGCCCTCTTGATCTCCTCCACGGCGCTCGGGTCCTCCAGCGCCGAGAGGTCGCCGGGGTTTTTGCCGAGATAGACGGCCCTTATGACGCGGCGCATGATCTTGGCGTTGCGGGTCTTAGGGAGAGCCTTCACGAACTTGATATCCTCCACGGCGCCGAAGGCTTTGCCGAGCGCCTCCTCGGCGCGCCTCATCAACTCACGGCGTAGCCCCTCGCTGGGCTCTACCCCAGGCTTAAGCACGACGAAGCATACTGGCGCCTCGCCCTTCAACTCGTGGGGAACTCCTATACACGCCGATTCGGCCACGGCCGGGTGCGCGTTGAGCACAGACTCTATCTCGGCGGGCCCCACTCTCTTTCCCGCCACCTTAATGGTATCATCGGCGCGGCCCACGATGTAGAAATAGCCGTCTTCGTCCATATAGGCGGCATCGCCGTGAGCCCACACGCCAGGCCACTTTGACCAGTAGGTCTCCAGATAGCGCTGCGGATCGCGCCAGAAGCCCCTAGTCATACCGGGCCACACCGAGAGCACCACGAGCTCGCCCTCCACGCCCGGCGGCGCCGGCCTCCCGTCCTCTGTGTACACAGCCGCCCTTATGCCGGGCGATGCGCCGTTGAACGAGCTGGGCTTAATGGGCTTAGTCACGTAGCAGCCCAAGATCCCGCCCGAGATCTCGGTCCCGCCCGAGTAGTTAATTATGGGTATATCCCCGCCGCCTATTTTATACAGCCAGAGCCAAGTCTCCACGTCTATGGGCTCGCCCGTGTTGCCGAACGCCGTGATGGAGTCTAGCTGGCCCCTCTCGGGCTCGGCGCCGAGGGATCTAAGGTATCTGCTCAAAGTCGCCGCCATGCCCAATATATTTACGCGGTGCTCTTCGACGAACCTCCACACCCTGTACTTATCCGGGTAGTCGGGCGCCCCCTCGAAGAAGGCCATGGAGCCCCTCAAGAGGTAGGCGCCGAAGACCATCCATGGCCCCATCATCCAGCCCATGTCTGTCACCCACGTCAACGTCTGGCCGCGGCGCATGTCGAATTGGAAGTATATGTCGGCCGCCGCCTTTATGGGGAAGCCGTCGTGGGCGTGGACCGTGCCCTTCGGCTTGCCCGTGGTGCCCGAGGTGTATATTATCATCAGGGGGTCCTCGGACTCGGCCCTCTCCACGTAATCTCCGCCGGTCTTGAAGACCTCGCTCAGCTCCACGTAGTCGCTTCCCCTCCCGCCCCTATTGTGCACCACGACTACCTCCCCGCCTCTAAGCCCGGCCCTCAGCTCCGACAACATGTCAACCGCCCTCCCCCTGCGGTAGGATATATCCGAGGCGAAGACGAACTTAGCCTCGCTGTCCTCTAGCCTAACCCTCACGGCCTCCCGCCCAAAGCCCGAGAACAAGGGCACGACCACTCCGCCGGCCCTAATTACGCCGAGGAAGACCGGCACCACCTCGGGCACCATGGGCATGTAGACCGCCACCCTATCGCCCTTCTCCAGCCCGTTCCTCTTAAGCCAGCTGGCGACGGCCTTTGCCCTATATAAAACGTCGGCGTAGCTCCACACCGCGCTCTCGCCGCCCTCGCCCTCCCACTTAACTAGAGGCTCGGGCGAATCCTCGAGCTGGTCGGCTATATTTATGAGGCCTCCGACGAACCACCTAGGCCACTGCACGCCCTTAGATAAATCGAGCACTCTCTCGTAGGGCCTAATCCAGCGCAACCCTATGAGCTTCTCGAAGGATCCCCAGAACTCCTCAGGCCTCTCGTAGGTGTACCTAATGAAGTCATCTAGGGTAGACAGCCCAGCGGCCTCAATATACCTAGCGACGTTGCTGTTCGCGGCCCGCTCCGGCGTAGGCCTCCAAAGAGACATATACTAAAATAGCAATGTATTAAAATATTTTAAAAATTATAGAATTATCATAAGCTATGTATATTCTCCCTCAATATATATAAGATATTTCTATTCTTATGAAATAATTTTTAAATAATTATAAATATATCTTAATAAAAATATATAGAAAAATAACAAAATCTATAAATTATCCTAAATAAATATCTTATTTTTATTTTGACTAAGGTTATTTTATTTTTTACTTATTTTTACTTTTAATTTTCATTTTTATTCTTTAATAACCTAAAGAAAATGTTATATAGCCTTAGAAATTAGTTTATATGACTAAAGTCGCAATAGTGGGCCTGGGCTGGTCCGGCTTCTCCCCTGAGGTCGTCGATATGTCCTTCAGAGAGATGATGTTTAAGGCCGCTCAACGCGCCTATGAGGACGCGGGCGGGCTCGACCCCCGGCGCGACGTAGATGCGTTTATATCTTGCCAAGAGGACTTCTGGGAAGGGATATCTATTGCCGACGAGTTTGCGCCGGACCCCATAGGCGGCGCCATGAAGTCGGTATACACCGTCGCCGGCGACAGCCTCCAGTGCGTGGGGCAGGCATACGCCATGATTAAGTCCGGCCTATTCGACGTCGTGGTCGTGGAGTCCCACGGGAAGCCCAGCGATATGCTCACGCTACACGACGTTATGTCCATGGCCCTAGACCCCATATCCCTCAGGCCTCTGGGGCTCGCCAATATACACGCGCTCGCCGCCCTCGAGGCCAGGGCCTATATGGCGAAATACGGCGTGGGGCCCCAGCATTTGGCCGAGGTCGTCGAGAAGGCGCATAGGGCCGGCCTAAGGAACCCGCGCGCCTCCTACGCGGGGAGGCTCAACGCGGGCGACTACGAGCTCTCGCCGGTGGTCGTAGACCCGTTGAGGGAGGCGGATATAGCTAAGTTTGTGGACGCGGCGGTCGTGGTCGTGTTGGCCAGCGAGGCCGCGGCCAGAGACCTAAGCGACACGCCCGTGTGGGTGGAGGGCGTCGGGTGGCGCACGGAGACCTCCACCCTAGAGCTACACGATTGGGCGTTCCCTCTGCACGCGAGGATGGCGGCGGAGGACGCCTATAGGCAAGCCAAGATAGCCGATCCAGCCAAGGAGGTGGGCTTCGCCGAGGTCGACAACCGCTACAGCTTCAAGGAGCTCCAACACATAGAGGCCTTAGGCCTCGCGCCTCGGGGCTCTGCGGCTGAGATGCTCCTAGAGGAGCCTTCGACCCAGGCGGCCGCCTGCCCGTCAACCTCAGCGGCGGCGCGTTGGCCGAGGGGGTCCCCCTCGAAGTCCACGGCCTCGCCAGATTGACCTATGCGGCTTCGGTTATGCGCGGCGACGTAAAGGCGGAGGTAGACCGCGCGGAGACGGCTGTGGTGCACTCGTGGCGCGGCGTGCCGACGACTACAAGCGCCGTGGCTGTGTTGAGGCGATGAGCCGCAACATAAACTTCAAACACCGCGTGGCGGTAGTCGGCGCTGGCATGACCCTATTTCGGCGCAGGCTCTTGGAGACGCCACAAGAGCTCGCGTGGCTGGCCGCCAAGCAGGCGCTGGAGGAGGCCGGGCTAGCCCTTAAGGATATAGACTGCGTAGTGATAGGCTCCGCGCCCGACGCCTTCGACGGGGTCCACATGAAGGGCGAATACCTAGCCGACGGCGCCGGCGGGTGGCACAAGCCCGTCGTCAGAGTATACGTGGGAGGCGCCACCGGCGTCTTCACGCCTATAGCCGGCTGGTGGCACGTGGCGTCGGGGCTCTGCAGAAAGGCGCTTGTCGTGGCCGAGGAGAAGATGAGCCACGCGGCGAAGCCCCACCCGCAATACGTCTTCCGCTACATCTGGGACCCCATCGTGGAGAAGCCGCTCAACCCCAACCTAATCTGGATATTCGCCATGGAGATGCACCGCTACATGTACAAGTGCGGCGTAAAGAAGGAGGACATAGCGCTGGTGTCTGTGAAGAATAAGCGCAACGCCTGCGGCCACCCCTCGGCGCAGCTCTGCGACCCCAACATCACGGTCGACGACGTGTTGAAGAGCGAGGTTTTGGTCTGGCCGGTGCAAAGGCTGGACGTCTCGCCGGTCAGCGACGGCGCCGCGGCGTTGGTGCTGGCCGATGAGGCGGAGGCGCGGAGAATCACCGATACCCCCGTGTGGATAAAGGGGATCGGCTTCACGCTCGACACGACCCACTGGACCAACCGCGATTTGGCGTACCCCGAGTACGTCCGCCGGGCCGCCGAGATGGCGTACCGCATGGCCGGAATAGATAACCCTAGGAAGCAGATAGACGTAGCCGAGCCCTACGACCCCTTCGACTACAAGGAGCTCCACCACATGGAGGGGCTGGGGCTGGCGAAGAAGTGCGAGGCGCCGATCCTCACGAGGGAGGGCGTGACCCAAAGGGACGGCGACTTGCCCATAAATCCATCGGGCGGTCTCCTAGGCGTTGGGAACCCTATCGCGGCGGCGGGCCTCATGAAAGTCGCCGAGATATTCTGGCAACTGAGGGGCGAGGCAGGCGCGAGGCAGGTGAAGAAGCCGGTCTACACTGGGCTGGCGCAAGCGTGGGGAGACCTCATGCAGGCAGGAACGGTAATCGTGTTGGGGATATGACGAAGCCGGTAAACCCTAGGGGCACGCCGATAAAGGAGGCTGAGGCCGTGGGGATTGAGTTCCCAGTCGTAGGGAAGGCGCGCTACAACTACACCACGGGGGAGGCCTTGGGCGTATTCCTGGCGGGCCTAAAACAGGGGAGAATACTCGGCACTGTGTGCAAGAGGTGCGGCAGAGTCTTCGTGCCGCCGCGCATGTACTGCTCCTACTGCTTCCGCCCAGTCGACGGCTGGGTCGAGGCGAGGGACGAGGGCGTCGTGGTGACGGCGGTTGCCAGCTACATAGAGGCCACGCGCGCTAGGGCTGAGAAGGCTAGGGTAGTAGGCGTAATTAAGCTGGAGGTGCCCGGCTATAAATTCGACGACCACTTCTTCCCGGGCATAATGCACTACATCTGCGTCGACGACGAGGCGGTTAAGAGCATGGGGATATTCGGCATGAGGGTTAGGGCTAGGTGGAGGCCTGTTGAGCAGAGGGTCGGCTCTATCACCGATATAGAGTGCTTCGAGCCGGCGGGGCCATGAACAGGGTGAAGTACTTCCAAGAGGTGATGGAGATAGAGGCCTACGTCTACACCGCTGGCCCCATCGGCACGAGGTGGTTGCAGGAGCTGAAGAACGGGAGGCTCACCGCGGCTTACTGCGCCAAGTGCGGCAAGCTATTCCTCCCGCCCAAGATGTTCGAGCCGGAGACCTTCGAGGAGGCGGTCGAGCTGAGGCCCATAGACGACGTAGGCGTGGTGGAGACCTATGCGGTGATCCACAGGGGGTTTGACGGAGAGGAGTTGAAGGAGCCCGTCGCGGTGGCCTTCATAAGGTTCCCGGGCGTAGAGGGGGGCCTAGTGCACTACGTCAAGGCGAAGGAGCTGAGAGTTGGGATGAGGGTTAGGGCTAGGTGGAGGCCTGTTGAGCAGAGGGTCGGCTCTATCACCGATATAGAGTGCTTCGAGCCGGTGTGATGTTGTCGGAGGAGCACGAGCTGGTAAGAAAGACCGCGAGGGAATTCGCGGAGAGGTACGTCGAGCCCGTCGCGAGGAGGATGGATAGGGAGATGTACTACCCCCGCGAGGTCATCAGAGAGGCCGGGAGGCTGGCCTCTTAGCGCCGACGGTCCCAGCTCAATACGGCGGCGCCGGGGCCGACCTCAGAAGCGCCGTGATAATCCTTGAGGAGGTCGGGAGAGCGAGCGGCGGCATGTCGTTGTTAATGGAGGCCTTGGGGGTCCTCTTCCTAGACACCTTAAACAAATACGGCACGGAGAGGCAGAGGGAGGGGGTCCTCCCGAAGGTCGCCTCGGGCGATGCTGTCGGGGCCTTTGCGTTGAGCGAGCCTTGTTGTGGCTCGGACGCCGCGGCCATAGAGACGACCGCGAGGCGCGTGGGCGGCGAGTGGTCTATAAGCGGCAGGAAGATGTGGATAACCAACGGCCTCTACGCCGATTACTTCCTCCTCGCGGCGAGGACAGGCGCTAAGGAGGAGAGGCATAAGGCAATAACTCTCTTCTTGCTGAGGAGGGGGCCCTGCGTGGAGACTACGCCGATAGAGGTCATGGGCGTCCGCGGGACGGGCACGGCCGAGGTGAGGCTCGAGGATTGCCGGGCCTCAGACGACGACATAGTCGGGCGGCTGAACGGCGGATTTGAGGCCATCATGAGGGCCCTAGATATAGGCAGAACCGCCGTGGCCGGCGTAGGGCTAGGCATAATGAGGGGCGCCTACGAGGAGGCCCTCTCGTGGGCTAAGGAGAGGGAGCTATTCGGCCGGAAATTAGCCGAGTTCGAGTGGGCCCAGTTCGAGCTAGCCGAGATATACGCCACGATAGAGGCCGCGAAGGCCCTAACCTACTACTCAGCTTATTTATTCGACGCGAGGAGCCCATTGTTCTTACTCTACACCCACATCGCTAAGCTGATGGTCGGCCGTTGGGCCGTTGAAGTGGCCAGGAGGGCGGCGCACCTAGAGGGCGGCTTCGGCTATAGCAAGGAGTCTAAGGCGGAGATGTTCTATAGAGATGCGAGAATCCTCGAGATAGGCGAAGGCACCAACGAAGTCATGAAGTATGCCCTCTACAAATTTATCGAGAAGGGGCTCCCGAGCTTTCAATTCTAGACAGGCTTTAACGAGTGCCTGGGCTCTGCCGTTTACTGCGAGGCGCCGCGCGCTCAGCCCGCGTTGGCGCGGCCCATTTCCCAGGGCTAATCGAAATAGACGGCGTCTGAGGGACGTAAGCGCTGAGAGGCCTTATGCGCGCCGGCCTCTTACAGCCGCGGAATAGGCAGAGAGCCGCTATGCGGTCTGCGGCCTTTAGGCGCCGCCGGAGGGGCCGCGTAGCTACCGCGCGGCGCTGGGCTTTTCGGCGCGGGGCTAGGCGCGCTTCCCTATGAGACCGGCTCTTTTAAAGGCGGACTTAAAGCTCTCAACGAAGCGGCCGGGCGCGCAGACGCCCGTAGCGCAAAGGCCCATCACCACGATGGCTCTCTCCACGTAGAAATAATAGGCGTCGCTGTCCTCCCTAAAGCCGTCGCCGCGCGGGCCCCAACGCCAATAGAACGGCTCTCCCTTGGGGTCTATAAAGTTGTGGAGCTCCTCGAGGAATACGTGCGTGGCGGGCCGGCGCGCCGCCTCTATGCTCCCTCTCCACGTCGCTGGGACGTTTATGGACACTGCTAAGAGGTCGGGGGGCCACTCCTCAGAGGCCTCGACGGCCGCCCTCAACACGCCCAACGTGAGGTCTAGGCTTGCGCCGGCCTCCGCCGAGAGGGCGATCGCCTTATAGCCCAAGACGCCTGCCTGGAGCGCGGCCGCGACCGTGCCGCTGCCGTATATGGACTCGAAGCCTATGTTTTCGCCGATATTCACGCCGCTGATCACGAGGTCGGCGTCTCTGGCCAACAGCTTTAGGCCCAGGAACACGGCGTCCGCCGGGAAGCCGTTGACTAAGTAGTAGCCGCCGGCCCTCTTGACCCTCAAAGGCTTGTGATAAGTTCGCGCGAGACCGGTGGCGCTCCTCTGCTTCTCTGGGAGAACGACGACTACTTCGTGCCCCAACGACTCGAGCAATTCGACGGTCGGCGCCAGCGTGGTGCTCGAAGGCCCATCGTCGTTTGTCAAGAGTATTTTCACGGAAGGGCCTTAAAAAAGGCTTATGAATTTAACGGAGTACGTCCGTGACGTCGAAGGCCAGCTCCCCCCACTCCCTAGTCCTCGCCTTAATTTCTATTTTGTGGGAGCCGGGGGCCAGCGTAAGCCCCCTGAGCAAGAGCGTGACCTCGTCTCTGACAGTAAACTTGTAGCCTTGTTGGGCTAACTGCTCCGCTTGATATCGGCCGGTGGAGGTCGAGACGTAGATGTTTTCTCGGGGGACCGCCGCGCCGTCGACCGCTATTTGCATATCGACGATCGTGGCGGGCGCCAGCATATTCCTCAGCTTAAACTCGGCGCCCTCCGGCGTATTCCTCAAGCTGCCTTGTACATAGAGTTGCCTTAGCACCGCGGCCGGTATCATGGTCTAAAATTAACTATTTTATATATTGATATCCTCAGCCAATTATGGAAGTTCATTACGACAAGCTGAAGAGATTCGCTGAGGGGGCACAAGGCTATATTTTGAACGAACGGGGGAACGAGGTGGAGCTCGTCTTCTATACGCCGAGCTTGGGCGAGGCGGCGGGCGTGGGCTCAGGCGGCGAGGGGAGGCAGATAGTGCTGAGGGGGGTTAAAGAGGGCGACTATGTCCGCTTCACGTACGCGGCCGTGAAGGAGGGCGAGGCTCTACGCCCCCTAGACTGAGGGATTTAGAGCTCTGGATAAACTACATAGAAAGCTTTTATTGAGGAGCGGCACATACATCGTCCCCGTGCGGGGGCGCATGGGTAGGGGCCACCTAGGCGGCTGCCCCTACGACAATTCAAATTTAAGTAGAATTCGTATCTAACATGGGGCCTCTAGATGTGACTAAGGATTATTTTATCTTGCTGAAGCCCCGCGTCATTTGGCTTTTAATTTTCGCATCTCTGGCGGGCTATCTCTACGCCTCGCTTCCCCACTTCTCTTGGGCCAAGCTCGGCGAGCTGGCGCTCGTGGGCCTCCTCTCCACCGGCGGCTCAGCGGCTTTCAACCACTACTGGGAGCGCGATATAGACGCCAAGATGGAGCGCACCGCCCAGCGCCCGCTAGCGAGCGGTAGGCTGAGCCCGCTCCCGGCGCTGGCCTATTCCGTCGCGCTCTCGGCCTTAGGACTGGCGCTGTCGGCCGTATGGTTCAACGCCTCCGTGGCGATATGCGTCGCGGCTGGCTGGTTCTTCTACTCCATAGTGTACACCGTCTTGTTGAAGAGGAGGCATTGGTCCAATATATTGATCGGCGGCTTCGCGGGCAACGCCGCCTTCCTCGCCGGCTGGCTGGCGGCCGCGCCCCTAGCCCTAAGGGCCGTCTTGGCCTCCTTTGCCGTATGGGTCTGGATACCCTCGCACATATGGTCGCTCGCGTATGTCTATAGGCGCGATTATAGAGAGGCCGGCGTGCCCATGCTCACGGCGCAGGTGGCCGAGCCCTTGGCGGTCTCCATAGTAAGCGCGTTGGACGTGGCTGCCGCGGCGTATATGTTGGTGCTCGTGGCCTTGTATAAGGGCTTCTTGAGCCTTGTTGTAATGGCGCCCGCGGCGGTATTAGCTATATATTTAGGCCTAAGGGCGCTCGCGGAGAGAACAGACAAAGCGTTTTGGAGGGTGTTCAAGTCCAGTAGCCCCCTCTTGGCCGTTTTCTTCATAGCGTTATTGATCTAGAGCTCATAGCCGCAAAAAATAATAACATGGAATCAATCTTATCTATGGTTGAGGCGTTCGTGTTCATCAACACGGACATTGGCGCCGAGGACGAGGTGTTGGAAACGCTGAGCAAAATGCCCGAGGTCAAGGAGGCTATGATCGTCTACGGCCCCTACGACTTAGTGGTGCGGGTTTCCACAGATACGACGGAGAACTTGAGGAGAATAGTCTCCGACAAGATTAGGAGGATGCCGAAGATTAGGTCGACCACCACGCTGATTATAGCCAAGTCTATAGTGAAATAATTCCTTTTTAACCCCCGGCCCTCTTATCCGGCCCATGGGCGTAGACGTCGCCAGGGAGTTGCTGAAGGCCCTAGGCCTAGACTTAGACAGAGAGGGCACCCGCGACACTCCGCGCAGGTTTTTCGGGGCCTTGTCGGAGCTGACGAGGGGGCTTAGGGAGCCGCCGCCTGAGGTGGTCTTCTTCCCCACTAGGTATAGCGGGGCCGTCGAGGTTAGGGGCGTTAAGGCCGTGGGCGTGTGCGAGCACCACATGTTGCCCATAATAATGCGCATCTCTGTGTCCTATATACCCGGCGACGCGGGCGCGCCGGGCCTCAGCAAGGTGATTCGGCTAATTAAGTGGGCCGCCGCGAGGCCTTTGATGCAGGAGGAGTTCACCGAGTGGCTGGCCGACCTATTGCTGGAGAGGCTGAAGGCCAAGGCCGTCAAGGTCGAGGTAGTCGGCTGGCACACCTGCGCGGCGCTGAGGGGGGTCAAAGACGAGTCGCATAGGATGGTCACGAGGGCCTCTAGGAATTGGCCCGGCGAGCCCCCGGCCCCCGTTGACGCGCGGCAGCCCGCCCAGCTTATACGCGCCGCGGGGCCTTGCACCGCGCCGGGCCTCCGCCGAGGGCTAGGCGGGAAAATATAAATAAGGGGGCTACGACGCTGACGTGCCGACCTTTAAAATAGTCGTATCCGACCCAATGAGCGGAAAGGCCAAGCAGATAGAGGTTAAGGACCCCGCCGCGCAGAGGTTTATAGGGCTTAAAATAGGCGAAGAGATAGATGCGGCGGCTCTGCAAGAGCTCAAGGCGCCGCAGGGCTTTAAGCTCAGGATCACCGGCGGCAGCGGCATAGAGGGCGCGCCGATGCACCCGGGCACGCCGGGGCAAGGGAAGCGCTACGTAATTCTGCGGGACCCGCCCGGGTATAAGCCTAGGCGCCCCGGCGAGAGGCAGAAGAAGCTCGTGAGGGGCAACGCGATCTCGGACCAAATAGTCCAGATAAACGCCGTCTTGATATACCCCAAGGACTACAAAGGCCCGCCGATAATTCCGTTGGGCGATAAGGAGCTCGCAAAGCTCACCGGGCAGGGGCAACAACAAGCCGAGGCCCAACAACAATAGCTATTTCCAGCTCCTACGTATTCTTAGATACTCGTCTAGTGCCTCCTTCTCATCGCCCCGGAGCTGGTCTTTATATTGAAACAGCCATTGCTTTATATGATCCTCAGGTATTTTCACATATAAATAATCGCCCTCCTTTATCTGCCTCCCGACGGTCACGTCGCCCTCTATGGAGACCGCCACCTCCTCCCCGACGCTCGCCTGCTCCTTAGGCTTCCCGTGCTCTTGTATCTGCTTAACTACCCCTACCTCTCGCCCGTCGGCCCGCACCAGCGCGTAGCCCGGCCTCAGCGTGCCCTTGACTACCCTTATGCCGACTATTACGGGGTCTCTGCGCCTGAAGACGTAGCCGGGCAGTAGCTGGATTATGCAGGGCCTCACGAGCTGCGATACGGCGGCTTCGAGGGCCTTCGTCTTCAACTCCCTCGCCCAGCGGAGGTATTCGTCGACTATTTTGTAGAGTATTTCGCCGGCCACTATCTTCACCCCGGCCGATGCCGCCTCCTTCTCCACATCCTGCGGCACCTTGACGTTGAACGCCAATATCACGCCGTATGTGGGGTCTCTGCGCCTAGACAAGACGGCCTCGACGACGTCTCTTCGCGACGGCGGGCCTACGTCGGCCCTTCTCACCGGTATCCCGGACTGCCTAAGGAATAAGACCATGCTCTCCAATGTGCCGAACGTGTCCGCCCTAGCGACTACGCCCTCCCTATCAGACTCTATTTTGACTGAGGATATCTCTTCGCCGACTGCCTTGAGAGCCTCCTCTAGAGACCCAGCCGCGACCAGCAAGGGCGCGCCCGGCACGGCCTTATCTAGGCCCTCGCCGACCAGCCTTACGCCGGCGGCCGCCCTGACCTCCTCCACGTATCTATACCTATCCTCCGGGTCCCTCATCTCGTCGAGGGGCTTGGGCACGATCAACATCTTGACCTTGGCCGTCATCGGCCCCTCTAGCCCCGCCGTCACCACCGTGTCGCCTCTGCGGAGCACCCCGTCGTATATAATTGCGTCTACCACGGTCCCCAGCCCCTTCTCCTCCCTGACCTCCATCACCACGCCCTTGGCCGGCCCGCCGCCCACGGCCAGCCTCTCCTTTGAGACGAAGCGCTGGGCCACGCCGGCTAGGACCAGCAAGAGGTCGGCGACGCCCTCGCCCGTCACGGCGCTGGTCGGGACGATGGGCACCTGCGTCGCGAAGTCCCTGACGCGGTCGTAGCGGTCGGCCTCTATCCCGTACCTAGACAGCTGGTCTATTAATTTGCCTATCTGCTCCTCCAGCTGCGCCACGGCGTGCCAGTCCTGTCCCTCGACGGCGAAGAGGAACGGCCTATTCTCCTCGGACTTCCACCCGTAGATCCTGTCCAGCTTATTGGCGGCGATAACGAAGGGGATCCCCCTCGCCCTAATCAAGTTGAGGGACTCGACGCCCTGCTCCTCAAGCCCCGAGGTTATGTCGACTACCAACACCGCTAGGTCGGCTATGGAGCCGCCCCTCCGCCTCAAGTTGCTGAAGGTCGCGTGGCCCGGCGTATCGACGAAGAGGAAGCCCGGCAGCCATATCCTGCCCCGAAGCCTCATCCTATCGACTAGGGGGCCGGCGAATCGCTCGACGGCTTGCCACGGCACAAAGGAGAGCCCTATGTGCTGGGTTATCATGCCGGGCTCCCTATACGCCACGGCGGTTCCCCTAATCTTGTCGAGGAGGAGGGTCTTCCCGACGTCTACGTGGCCCACTACGACGGCGATAGGAGCGCGGACGCTCATGCGCGTATCGGCGTAGTGGTTAAAAAGCTATCTTGAAGTCGAACCCCTCCTCGCCGCCCACCCTCGTCCCCTTCTTGACGCGCACCCGCAAGATGTTCGGCTCAGGGGCCTCCACCTCGCCGGCTATATTCCAGCGGAGGAGCTCGGAGCGCTCCGGCAGAACCCAAGTCGCCTCGTAGTCGTACTCAGCCACCTCAGGCTCGTAGCGGTTCCTATATGTGTTTACGCCGGGCTTGAGCTCGGCCGGGAAGTCGATTATATACTCAATATACGGCCTCTTGGCGTCCCCCCTAAGCCCCACGTAGACGTCCCTGACGGTGGGCCTGACCCTTGCGCCGTTTATGAGGACCTCCTCCTCGTCGAGGAACCCCTGCATGTTGTCCCAAAGCGTCTCTAGCTCCTGCGCCAAGGCCTCACCCCCTCTCCTCAGCAGGCCGGCGTAGTACTCGCCGCGGTCTAAATAGTCGAAGATTACGACCATCACGACCCTCCCCGGCGATACCGAGAAGAGCCCTTGAGCATATATGGGGACTACCTCGCTCATATCAATGCCGCGTCCTCTATGGCTAAATACCCCCAGCCGGCCGGGCTCCAGACCTTCTTGGCGCGCCTTATCTCAACCCTCCTGCCCCTAAAGAGGGGGCTCTCGACTACGAAGGACTCGTACTCGCCGCCTTCGCCGACGGGCGAGAAGCCGTAGCGCCTCGCCAGCTCCACGAGCCTCTCGGCCTCCTCCGGGCCTATTCGGCGCCCCAGCCACTCCTCGCCCAGCCCCATGGCCATGGCGGCCACTATCACGAAGGACTCCCTCGAGACCTCCTCGAACAACAGCCCCGCCTGATCTCTGCCCCAAAGCGGCGCGTAGTGCCTCAGCCCCAGCCTCTCGGCGAGCTTGTCCACGCGCTCTTTCTGGTACCTAGACGCGATGGCGCCCGTCGAGATCCCCTCAACGCCGCACTCCCTGGCCAGCGAGGCCAGCGCCGCGCCCAGCTCCTCGACCTCCTTCTCCTTCACGCCAGAGGTCGGGATGAAGTAGTGGGGTATGCCCATGGCCTCGGCGTGTAGCCTAGCCCACCTAGTGTTGACCGCGTGGAACATATAGGAGTCGGCCCTCGCGGGCTCCGCCGTGGCTATGCACTTAATTGTGTGCCCCTCCTCCACCGCCTTTATCATGGCGTAGTGGCTGTCCTTGCCGCCGGTGTAGAGGGCCAGTAGCTCCACTACGGCACTGGCGAACTAATTTAAGTTCACCCGCCGCACGTATAAATACGGCCGTAGTCTTTGTAGTGGCCAAGGCCGGCGTAGCCGCCGCGGTTCTAGCGCCGTTCTTAATGAGCGCGGCCTCGGTGTTCTCAATAACCTTTAAGTTGCGCGAGGTGGCCTCGGCCTTAGGCGCGAGCACGCTCGAGGTGGCCTTGGCGATCACCCTCTCCTTCATCGGCGGGGCGATCGGCGGCGTCGCCTTAGGCGCGTTGGCTGACGCCTACGGCAGAAGGCTCGGCCTATTTACGTCCATCCTGGTGTTCTCGGCCGCCGAGGCCTTGGCGGGCTTCGCCAAGAGCATATGGCTCCTTTACGCCGCGTGGCTCTCGGTGGGCTTCGGCGTAAACGCGGAGAACGGCATCGCCTATGCCGTAATAGCCGAGACTTGGAGGGGCGGGCGGCCGGGGCTGATCGGCGGGCTTACCCAGGGGCTATACTTCATAGGGATGTTCCTAGACGCCGCGTTGTCATTCCTGCCCTGGCGCCTCCTCTTCGTGCTGATCGGCGTAGCCTCAGCCGCCACGGCCCCCCTGGCGCTCCTCGTGCCCGAGGGCGCGGGGAGGAGGGGGAAGGCCCCGCCCCTCGCCGAGATCTTCAGAGGAGGCCTTCTGGCTGTCACGGCGCTCGCCTCAGCCCTAGTGGCTGCCGCCTTTATGTACACGATCCCTCTGGCTACCTTAGCCCCCGACTACCTAGAAGAAATAGGCGCAGAGGCCCTGTGGCGGCTGGCCCTTCCTCTGCTCGGCTTCGCCGCCTTTGCGCTGGCCGGCTGGCTGTCGGACATCTTCGGCGGAGGCCGCGTCGTAATGGCCCTAGCCCCAATAGGCCTAGCCTCGGCGCTGGCCCTCCCCCTAGCCGGCGCCCTCTCCGCCCCCGACTTGGCCGCGGCCTACTTCGCGTCGTCGTATTTCGCATATCTGGGCGTCTGGATCAGCGAGCTTTACCCCGCCGAGGTCAGGGCTACGGCCACGAACTTCGTCTTCACCCTGGGCAGGGTCATGGGCGGCGTGGGGCCGGCGCTGGTGGCCGCGGCGGGATTGCCGTGGGGGCTGTCGCTGGATCTAGCGGCTTGTTCCCTCGCCGCCTTAATCTCGGCGGCCTTGCTCTCGAGGCGCTGATACCTTTTTAAGCCGGGCCCCCTCCGCTGCGTGGATTGCCCTTACTTCGTCGAGCCGGGCGTCGCGGGTAGTTGTATGCCGACTAGGAAGGACCTAGATAGATGGGCGGAGCTAGGCATAAGGCACGTCGTCACGCTCGCCGAGGAGTGGGAGTTGAAGGAATACGGCGGCTGGGACCCCGACGTGTATAGGGCTGAGCTCGAGGCGAGGGGGATTAAGTGGCTCCACTGGCCGACGCCCGACGGCCACCCCCCGCGCGGCCTGGGGACCTTGGCCAAGCTCATAGGCGAGTTGGCCAAGAGGGGCGGCGTCTTGGTGCACTGCGTCGGCGGTATCGGCCGCACTCCGACGGCCCTGGCGGCGTACCTCATAGCAAAGGGCGTCGACGCCTACGAGGCCCTTAGGAGGGTCTCTGAGGTCGCGCCCTCCATCTCCATAAGCGAAAGCCAGTATTACGCGTTGCTGGAGTTAGAGGCTGAGTTTAAACATAAAAAACTAAAATGATAGAGACTTATGGATTACATAAAGCTGGGTAAAACCGACATAAAGGGCTTCGAGGATAGGGCTCGGCGTTTGGCAATTCGACGAATACGCCTGGGGCTCTATCGACTACGAGGCGGCGAAGGCTATTGTGGCTAAGGCCCACGAGCTCGGCATAAACTTCTTCGACACAGCCGCCGTCTACGGCAGAGGGAGGAGCGAGGAGTTCTTGGGCAGAGCCATTAGGGAGTTGGGGATTAGGGAGCACGTCTACGTGGCCACCAAGATACCGGGCGATTGGCATAGGAGGGGCGACGTGTTTAAGTCTGTGGAGAACCAGCGGAGGCGGCTGGGCGTAGACGCCATAGACTTAATCCAGCTTCACTGGCCGGCGTGTTGGCACAACGTCCCCATATGCGAGACGATGAAGGCGCTTGAGGAGCTGTACTCGAGGGGCGTAGTTAGGCACATAGGCGTCTCCAACTACCCGCCCCAGCTCATCGAGGCCGCGAGGGCCTGTCTCTCCAAGGCCGACATAGCGACCAGCCAAAACCGCTACAATCTGCTGGAGAGAGACGCCGATAAGGAGCTCTTGCCATACCTCAAGAGCCGCGGGATCGCGCTCATAGCTTGGTCCCCTCTGGCCAAGGGCGCGGTGACCGGCAAATACACGCCGGATAACCTCCCCTCCTTCAACGACGTGAGGAGGGGCGACCCGCTATTCACGCCGGAGAACCTGCGCATAGCCATGCCCCTGATAGAGGAGGTCAAGCTCCTCGCGGCTAAATACGGCAAGACGCCGGCCCAAATAGCGTTGAACTGGGCCATTAGGGACCCCGCTATATACCCGATCCCCGGCGCCAAGAGCCCCGAGCAGGCGGCTGAGAACGCTGGGGCTGTGGGGTGGCAGATGAGCGAGGAGGATTGGCTCAGGCTCGATAAGATAAGCAGGGAGGTGTCCGAGAAGATAAGCTACGTCACCTATTAGCTCGGCGTGTTTTTAAGGGGCCTTCTGCCCCTAATCCTCGCGCTCTCGGCCGCCCTCGCGAGCGGCTTGACCGTATACGGCAACCAATGCGTAGGCGTCGTCTTCAACATGTCCTCCGCGGGCTTGGGGCCGGGGTACTACTTGACCTCGACCATAAACTTCTCGTCGCCCGGCCTAGTCCAAATATACGCGCTGGCCGACATAACTGCGAACGAGCCGGTGGAGGCCCTATTAGCTACCTCCAAACCTCACGGCGTTGGCCTCCATAGGCCCCTCCCCCTCGCTTAAGGGCCCCCTCAACGCGTCCGTGGGCGCGCCGGGCAGCTACGCGCTGGCCGTCTACAACCCCAAGTCCAACGCGCAGGCCGCGGATATCCGCGGCGTGATATACGCAGAGCTGTGCGGCGGGCCGGCGGTCGAGTCCTGGCTCTCCAGATACCTACGGCTCTATCCGGCCGTCGTGGGCGGAGAGGCGCTCGCCCTAGCGCCCGTGGGGATAGCGTCATACGGCGTCGTCGAGGTTAACGGCACTTACTACGCCTACTCGCTAAAGACCAGCGCGGCTCTCGGCGTAGTCTATGTGTCGCCCTCGACCACAGTCGCCGACTATTACCAAAACGGCGCTTATTACGGAGACGCCTTCTCTATACAGCTAAACGCCTATATCGTAGTTGAGCTTAAGAGTGGGGCGCGGCAGTACTACTGGGTCCAAGACGTCTTGTCCGTGTCAGGCGGCGAAGCGCGTGTACTAGATGCCGTGTGGAACCAGACCTCTTATCCCTCATGGCTTCGTGACGTGGAGGGCAACGGGAGCATCTTCTTCTCTAGCTCCAGCGGCTATTGGTACGGTTACGCAGGGCCTTGGACGCGTCGGGCGGGGACCTTTGAGCTGGAGATTAAGGCTGGGGCTAGCGGCGGAGCCGCGGTCGTGGAGTTCTATGTAAATGGCGAGAAGTTCGACGAGGTCGTCATAAGGCCCTACGCGAAGGTTAGAGCCGCCTACATCGAGATAGCTCCGCTTACCCTCGCCAGAGGAGTGCCCCTAGACCTAGAGCTAGTCGTTGCCGGGCAATTCGGCGAGGCCCCCTACGCCGTATTGCAATCGGGCCAAATAGGGCTGGGGCTCTACGTATACGTCAACGGCAGCTGGGCCCCTCCGCTGTCTGCGTGGCCCATAGGCGCCTCGACGTATGAGGCGGCGTACGCCTCGGCGGAGCCGACGGGGATAGGCTCTGTGGTAGTTGCGCCCGGCCCTCCTACGGCGGCCGAGCTGTGGGCCGGCACAGTCGTGGTCGCGCCCTGGGCCGTCTACATCACGTCGTCGCGGAACGCCTCGGCCTACTTAAGCCCGCTCGTATACTTCAACAACTCGACTAGGCTCGCGTTGTCGGCGGTATACGTCGACGGGCGCCGGGCCTCCCCGAGCGACCTCTCGTCGGCGCCTTTAGGGTCGTTGGTCGTGGGCGAATACGTCAAGCAGTACTACATATCTATAACGACGCCGTACAACTCCACTAGGGGGTGGCTCGACGCGGGGTCCGCCATATCTGTGCCGCCCATATACTTCGGCAACGGCACGAGGCTTATAGGCAATGCTTCCTCTATAATAATAAATAGGCCTCTAAATATTACTATATTTTATATAAAACAATATTTAGTGAATATTTCTAGTATTTTTGGTGGAAAGGCTGTGTGGATTAACGCGGGCGCCCTCCTCAAGCCCAACGCGACGGCCTTGGCCGCGGGCGGCGTGCGCTTCACCCCAACGGCTCTTGTGGTTAACGGGGTCCTCGAGCCGATCGGCAGCGTTGAGGTCGAGGGCCCTCTCTCCATTAGGGTGGTCTACGACGCCGTCGCTGACGTCAACTCCTCTTGGCTGGGCCTCCCCGCCCTATTCGCGTCGGCCTATATGGCGTGCGGCGGTAAGTCGGCGGGCGCGTCGACTTGGCTGTCCGCCTCAATTGAGCTGAGCATATACGACCCGCCCACGGCCCAGTGCAGAGTCAAGGCCTACGAGGTCCCGTTGATCCCAGTCGTCGCGGCGGCCTTGCTCCTAACCGCGTTATGGGGTAAGCGCCGCCAGCGCGGCCTTGGCGGTGTGTAGGCGGTTCTCGGCTTGATCCCACACCACCGACTGAGGCCCGTCGATCACCTCGTCGGTCACCTCCTGCCCCCTATGCGCCGGCAAGCAGTGGAGGAACACCGCCTGCGGGCCCGCCAGCTCCATAACGCGCCTATTGACTTGATACGGCGACAGCAGCCTCACCCGCTCCTCGGCCTCCTTCTCGAACCCCATGGAGACCCAGACGTCGGTGTAGACGGCGTCTACCCCTTTAACGTCCTCCACAGCCTCCGAGAAATAGATGTTGGCGCCAGTGGCCGCCGCGTCTTCGGCCAACGCGGACGCCAAGCGCTCGTTCCACAGCCTCTTAGGGCCTATTAGGCGTATCTCCCAGCCCAGCTTGGCCCCGATCACCGCCAGGCTCGCCGCCATGTTGTTGCCGACGTCTCCTAAAAAGGCCAGCCTTATGCCCCTCAGCCTCCCCTTATGCTCCCAGAGCGTAAGCGCGTCGGCCAACGACTGGAGCGGGTGGAATTTGTCTGAAAGGAGGTTAATCACGGGGACTGAGGCGTACCGAGCCAGCTCCTCGAGGTCCTCATGTCTATATACCCTAGCCGCGATCACTTGGACGTATCTGGACAGAGTCCTCGCCGTATCCGCCACGGTTTCGCCCCTCCCCAGCTGGAGCTCTTGGCTCGAGGCCACCACCACGTTCATGCCGAGCTGGTAGGCGGCCACAGACGTCGAGACCCTGGTGCGGGTCGAGGGCTTCTCGAAGATCAACATCGCGGTCTTGCCCCTATGGATGGGGATGTAGATCTCGCCGGCGTAGTAGCGCCTCTTAAAATCCCTAGAGAGCTCGAGGAGGTGCTCGACCTCAGGTGGCTTGAACTCCAACAGCGTGAGCAAGTCCCTGCCCCTCATGCCCAGCAAGATATATTGGTATATATAGATTGCAGACCGCGGGGCCCGCGCTAAGCGCCTATCTCCCGCTCCAGCTCATCCAGTATCTCCAGCGCCCTCTTGGCGTTCTCCTTAGCCACAGAGGCCTTGACGGCCCTTCTGCCTATTCTAACCCACTTATAGTCCTCGAGGGATAGGAGCTCTAGGGCCCGCCTCTTCAACAGCTGTATGATCAACGCCGCCGAGGCCTCTACCTCGTACTGGGGATACCCAGGGCTCCTAGAGACCAAGTACACGTAGTGGGCCCCGTCGCTGTAGACCGTCATCACTATTGCCCTACGCCCGTTGTACTCAACCCCCGAGCCTATCAGTGAGAGGACCTCGCGTATTTTCGCCGCCTGCGCCTCGGTGATTCTAGACCGCGCCTTCTCCTTACGCCAAAACACGTATAGTACGATAAAGTATTTTATGTCTTATATCACTACGTGGATTTAGCCCTTTACGCGAAGAGGAGGAGGGCCCTCGAGTTCGCCAGGGCCGCCGCCGAGCTGAACCTCCCATATGTCCTAGACGTCTCGGACGAGGCCTTCGACAAATCGCCGTATATCCATGCCGTGGAGCTGGAGCAAGACTTGCCGTTCCCGCCGGCGGCGCTCGTCTTCCCCAAGGCGCCCCCCGAGGGCCTCTACAAATACATCTATATCGCCGATCTGCTCGGGGTAGAGGCCATAGTCCTGCCTCCGCCCAACGGCTTAGAGGAGCTCGCCAAGCTCTACGACGAGGCTAGGCAATACGATATATATATCCAGTGGGCCTACGGCGAGCCGCCCCTCGCCAAGCCCTCCGACGTGGAGGCAATAGCCGAGAAAATACGCCCCAGAGCCGCCAAGATAGCGTACGACGTGGTGAAGGCCAAGTCCATGCACGAGATACTGCACGACATAGTTAGGATGCAGGGCTATATAGCGACTATATATCTATCTAATAAGAGGGGCTCCCGGAGCCCCCGCCTGCCGCCCTTCGACCCCAGCGGCGCGATCAATTACGTCGACGTGGTGCAGGCAGTGCTCCTACTGCGTTGGGACGGCCGATACGTGTTTAGGGTCTCGCCGCAATACCTCGGGGGCTTGAAGGCGCAGATCTCCATATTCAACGAGGTAGTAGAAACGTTCAGGAACACGGGTAAGGCCTCAAAGAAAGTACAGAGGATGTTGGCGCGCGTATTCGACGAAATATTCGCCGAGAGCGGTATTACTGAGGATAAGTCCAACCCTTAATAAGGCTGGGCGGGGCGCGGTATATGCCCTGCAAGACCAGCAAGAAGAAGGCGGAGAAGAAGGAGGCCTAACGCCCAAGCGCTTTTTTCAACCTCTCCACGATCTCTTTCGCTACCTCCTCCCTAATCTCCTCCCTCCCGTGCCAAAGCAAGTTGTTGCCCCACCGCGGGATGACGTGGACGTGGTAGTGGAAAATTATCTGGCCGGCCTCCCTGCCCGCGTTCGTCATGATGTTTACGCCGGGCGCGCCGAGCCTAGCCCAGAGCTTCGCGAACTCGGCGGCTACTCTGAAGCTCTTCTCAACTACCTCCATGGGCGCGTCCACGACGCTGGCGTAATGGGCCTTGGGGATCACGAGGAGGTGGCCGTATGAGGCCGGGTATTTGTCGAGGATAACCATGAAGTCCTCGTCCTCGTAGACCTTCCACGCCGGCGCCTCGCCCCTAGCGATTTTACAAAAGATGCAGTCCATGGGGCTTAAAATTGCGCCATTTATTTACGTTGTGGCGCGGCTATACCTAGTCGGCTTGGGGCTGGCCCCTCCCTACCTCACCAGGGCCGCGGAGGCGGCCATAAGGGAGGCCGACTGCGTCTTCGCCGAGGTTTACACGAGCTATTTCGACTTCGGCGCCTTGGGCATAAACGCGACGTTGCTGGACCGAAGAGAGCTGGAGGATAGGAGCGGGGCGGCCATAGAGGCCTGTCTCAAGGAGGGCAAAAACGCCGCGTTGCTAGTGCCGGGCGACCCTATGGCGGCGACCGCCCACTCGGCCCTAGTGGCGCTTTTCAGGAGGAGAGGCTACGAGGTGGTCGTCGTGCCCGGCGTATCGATAGTCTGCGCCGCGTTTTCGGCCGCCTGCCTCTCGATATATAAGCTGGGCGGCGTCGCCACGATCACATATCCCAGGATGGGCGTCTTGTCTGCGCGCCCGTACGAAGTGGCCGAGGAGAGCCTCAAGAGAGGCCTCCACGCGCTTTTATTGCTCGACGTAAGGGAGGGGGGAGGCTTCATGGCGCCCTCGGAGGCCGCCGAGGTTATGCTGGAGCTTGAGAGGCGCGAGGGCAGAGGCGTGTTCGCGCCGGAGAGGCGAGTGATCGCCGTATATAGGCTGGGCTGGCCCGGCGGAGGCGTCGCGAGGTCCACCGTGGGGGCTCTGGCGAAGGCCGATCTCCCGGCGCCTGCCGCGATAATAGTGCCGGGCGGCTTAAACCCGGTCGAGAAGGAATGTATAGAAACGTTGCCTGTTGTGTGATGGACTTCACGATACCTATAGGCAGATTTAAGGGGCTCGAGGATGCCACGCTGATAATTAGGCCCGACGGCGCCGTGGCCGTGGGCAGAGGCCCCTCGGGGTACGACGAGGTGCCCGTGACGCTAGACGAAGCCGCCGAGGCCGCCCGCCCATACGCCGAGGCCTACGACGAGTTCTTAGCCGAAGCGGCCAGGGCCTTGGGAGGCGCCTACGAGCCGGCGGCGGGGGGCATCGCGGCTTGGCTGACGGCGCACGTGAGGGCTGTGGAGGCCCTTGGGGCCAAGTGGGCCAGGGTCATAGACTCCAGAGGCCCCTTCTCTATTAGGAGGAGCGCCCCCAAGATATACATACCCTATATGGGCTCCAGCATCACGGCGACCTACGTCAAATACCCATACGAAAACGCCGTGGTGGTCGCCGAGAACGTCGGGAGGGCCGTAGCCATAGGGAGCGTGGTGGTGGAGTGGGGCGGCGTAGGCGTCTACAAGGGCGGCTTGAGGACTCTCCCCGGCGCCGCGGTCTTGGCCCAAGCCGCGCCGGAGCTCGCCCCGCCGCTTCCAGCTATAGCGGAGGCCGTGGCCCGCCTAGCCCTACGAATATCTCAAATAAGCCAATAATTTTTTAAAGTGGAGCGGCTGGGCGCCGCGTGTACGCCTTGGTGAGGCTCAGGGGCTATGTGGAGGGGGTGGGCTATAGGGCTGTGGTCGCGAGCGACGTAGCCGACGCGCTGGGGCTTAAGGTCGGCGACGCCGTGAGGCTCGAGGCGCCTGATGGGTCGAGCAGCGCCAGGATCTCGGCCATAAGCAAAGACCTCAAGTCCGGCATCATGGTCACGGCCGACGTCTATATGGCCTTGGGGGCCAAGAATAGGGCGGTGTTGCTCAAGAAGGTTGAAAGAGCCTTTGAGGCCAAGGTAGTGAGGATAGGAGTGGCCTCCGATGCGCCGTTGAACGTGGAGGAGGTCAAGAGGGCCCTCTCCTTTATTTCCTCCTCCCGGATACCTATCTTTACAAATTTCGCGGGTTATTTCTATACCGATAGGGGGTGGGCCAAGATCGTTATCAAGGCGGTTGAGCCCAGAGAGCCCGCCTATATCTCGGCGTCTACCTTAGCCCACCTAGGCTAATATCCCCAGACGCGCGTTATATCGACCCTAATTATAAGGAAGGGCTCAGAGGTCTTGCGCATGCTCTGGATCCTGGCCATTATGCGCTTGGCCAGCTCGCCCTCCCTATACCTCCTGAGCGCGCCCTCGAGGCCGTATGAGTCCAGCATGGCGCTCGCCTCCTCTCTAATTATGTAGTCGGCTATTTGGTCCAGCCCCGCCAACTCCCCAGCCTTTATGAGCTGAGACACAGTGAAGAGCTGTAGGCCTAGGTGGTCTATCTCGGAGAGGAATTTCTCCAAGTTGTCGTTGGGCTTAGAGGGGACGCCCGCCTCAGTCGCCTTCTTGAACTCCTCGTCGGTGAAGACGAGCTTAACCCTCTGCCTCCACTTGGCCGACCACATAACTACCCAATCCTCGGCTATCCTCCTCACGAAGTCCCAGTGCTCCACGATCCGCACGCACAGCCTCTGCCTAGCCTTATCCTCTCTAAACCTCGGCGTTAGGTATAGGCCGAATCTATAGGCCAGGTAGTGCAAGAAGTCGCGCAGGGCTATATCTAGGACTGCCTCGAGCTCGCGCTGAGGCATATCGGTGTAGGCGTCTGACAATAGGCCTAACAACATCTCCCTCACGTTTTCGACGGCTACATCGAAGTTGCAGTAGGGCTCCACAGCTCCTATATCCGATGCATATTTAAAAACTCTTCACTCACTCTCCAATAGCTTAAGAGCCCTTTAAGAATTTCTTCATAAGCTACGGACATCGATGTGAATATTCTATATCTATCTAGGAAATATTTATGAATTTTAGCCAAGATATTTTCGTCGACGCCGAACTTGATGCCGCTGTAGTGCGCCGAGATCAACACAAGGCCTTCGGCGGGGGCGTTTGGGATTGGGCGGGCTCTAAGGCCCAGCACGAGCTCCTCGAGCTCCTCTGGGGTTATGAGGCCTCTCCCGACCGCCAGCAAGGCCCAGGCCACCTTCCTTACCATCTTGTTCTTAAACGCCCTGCCCGTAATGCGCAGCTCTATCGCCGCGCCGCGGTCGCGCACCTCTATGGAATATATCGTAGTCACGGCGCGTTGGACGCCCTTGGCGAACGACCTCAAGTCCCGCGTCCCGACGAAGAGCGACGCCGCGCTTTTAATCTCGCCTACGTCCTCGCCCCTATACGGCGCGAAGTAGGCGTAGGTCCTAGCAACCGCGGCCCTCCTCGCGTCGAAGCCGTCGTCCACCTCGGCGATGCCCCATACCCAGAGGCCCCTCGGCAACGAGGCGTTGATTTGGCCCAGGGGCTTGAGGGAGGGCGAGACGACCACGTTGGCCAACGCGGATACCCCCGGGTCGGTCCTAGACGCCTTAGACGCGATGGGGCCTATCGCCTTGGCCAGGGCCGGCTCAACCGAGTTTCTATGGCCCGTGAAGCCGTAGAAGCGCAGCCCGTCGTAGGCCACTAAATATGCGTAGGGCACGCGAAATACGAGCTATATATTTATGGGCGGCTCGACCTCGCGCCCCTCTAGAAACGCCGATATGTCCTGGGCCCCCGCCCGCCTCACGAGGAATTTAAAGACGTTGTGTGTGGGGTAGGGCAGAGAGATTGCTAGGGCCTTAAGCGGCATGCCGACGTCTATCGGGGAGCCGAGCCCGAGCTTTAGGTAGGGCCAAGTAGTCGCCATTCTGAGCACGTCCGCGTCGTCGAGGGCCCAGCCCTTGGTCCTCGCATATGCGCTTAGGAACTTCATCTCGGCCCATATGTCCGGCTCGTTGAGGAACGCGTTGTCGGTGCCCAGCAGAGGCCTGTGCCCTAATAGGGCCGGCACATCGGGCAGTTTGCCGACCAAATAAGCGTTGGCCCTCGGGTTCACGACGACGACTTTATCCAGAGGCACTCCCGCGATCTCCTCAGGCGTGGCGTAGACCATGTGGACCAGCACGTCCGCCCTTAAGACGTCCAAGGCCAGCTCCAAATCGCCGCCCTCGTGGCAGTCCTCGGTCTCGCTCACGTGCGTCGCCACGAGCTTCGCCCTCCTCCTGAGCTCGGCGAGGTATTCGGGGCTGTGGTCCAGCGGAGACGCGACTTGGACGTAGGGATAGCTGGGGAGATCGCCGTGGGCCTCTTGGAAGGCCAAGGCCTTAATGCCGACCTCTGCGAAGGCCGCCTCGACGTCCCCCGCCGCGTATTCGGCGAAGGCCACGACGTGCCCTACGCCGTAGGCCCTCGCCCTTTTGGCGAAGGCCTTGAGGGGGGCCAGGTGCTTCCCCCTATCTACTAAGCGTTTGAGGGCAACGTACTTCACGCCGTGCGGCCAGCCGACTAGGTCGTCTATGTAGTAGTCGTCCCTATCGGCTAGGACTACGTCTAGGGGATGGACGTGCGCGTCCACGAGCTGGGGCATAAGCGCCGCGTTGCCGAGGTCTACGGAGATCTCGCCGGAGTATTTGCCCACGCCGGCTATCCTCCCCTCCTCGTCCACCTCGACTACGCCGTCCTCAATGGGCCTAAGCTCCACGCCGGCGAGGACGTATTTAGCCCTCAGCGCTATCACGGCGACTTGACCTTGGCCAGTATTCGGCGCCAGGCCGAGTCTATTAGGGAGACGTCCGGCCGCGAGGGGCCTAGGTCTGTGAGGGCCACGTCCACTAAATCGGCCCTGAACTTATCGAATAGGGGAACCTCCACTCGGCGCCCTAAGACCTCTTGCTCGACCCTATAGGGCTGGGGGCTATTCACAGGCGCCATCTTGTAGCTCTCGAAAACCGCTATTGTCTCTAGCCCCAACGCCCTAGCGGCGGCGAAGAGGGGCAGGGTGCCGACCTTATTAAACATATATCCGTCTCGATAAAACCCGTCGAGACCCGATACGGCGTAATCGGCGCTGAGGGCCCCCACGGCCGCGTCCGGTATCGGGACCACCTCGACGTAGGAGCCGTAGTCGGCCAAGGCGGCGGCCGCCTCCTCGCCGGGCCTAGACTCGGCTAAATATACCACCTCAATACAGCTCCGCCTCCTTCTAATGAAGTCGGAGACCGCCCTCGAGAAGCTAACGGTGATAAGCTTTGCGGGACACCTCAAGTCGAACTCCTCTATAACTTCGCCGAGCCTCGCCTTGGCCTCCTCGATATATTCCCTGAGGCGCCTCACGGCCGCTTTAGGCGCTACGCCGGCCTTTGCGGCCTCGGCGACGGCTAGAGCGGCCACGTCCAACGAGGCCATGCCCGGCCTAATAGCCCTCGCCGCCTCAGCCGCCTCATCGGGCCTATCCACGGCCTCCAAAGCCCTCAAGGAGCTCCTCCAAATACCAAGAGGCGCCCCTCACGCGCTCCGCTCTCAATCTTTCTAATATATCCACGCGCAGCTATGCGCCGAGGTTTAAAAGTTGTGGTGCACGGAGCCCCATCATATATCTGGCATTTACACGGCCCTGTGCACAAAGCTTATAAAGTAATTTCCAAAAAGCGCTATGCCCAGCGCATTGAGCGAGAAGAAGGGGCTAGTGCTCTCGTTGACGTCGATAGGCCACTTCATAAACGACGGGAACTTCTTCTTGCTCCCGACGATATATAGCTTAATGGTGAAGAGCTTTGGCTTCTCCAACGTCTTGGTCGGTATAATAGCCTCCGTCTACTTCGGCCTATCGGCCGCGGCCTCGCCCTTTGTGGGCTGGTTCACCACGAGGAGGCCCAAGGAGGGCATAGGCCTCGGCCTAGCCCTATGGGCAGCCGGGATGGCCTTGTTGGGCTACGCCATAGCCGCCGGCTCTATCCCGTTGATATTTGCGGCCGTCGTCGTGGACGGGGTGGCCTCCGCGTTTTACCACCCGCTCGGATCGGCGCTTTTATCGGCGGCCTATGAGGGCTCCGCTGGAGGGGCTATGGGCATAAACGGCGCCGCCGGGAGCGTCGGGAGGGCCCTCTACCCATATGTCACTACTCTGCTCTTCGTCGCGTTGGGCCACAACATAGAGCTGGCTCTGTGGATATTGGCGCTGATATCAGCAGTCGCCGCGTTGCCTCTATTCCTGATAAGGCTGCCTTCCGTGCACTCGTTAAGCGCCCCGGCAGTGGGGATGCCAGGCTGGGCTTCCCCGTCGCGGTGGTGGCCCTCTTGACCACCATGTCCTTTCTACGAGCCGCCTTCCAACAGTCGATTACCCAATTCCTCCCCACTTTGTTGGTGCGAGAGTTCGGCTATTCCTTCAACCCCAGCTTAGGCCTAGCCGTGACCACCTCATTCGCCGCCGCCATCGTGGGCCAGCCCGTATTCGGTCTAATCTCAGACCGCGTGGGCAGGCGCGCTGCCTTTGCCTTGGCCGGCGCCGGCACGATAGCTGCGTTTTTCGCCATGTTGTTCCGCCCGTCGTATTTGACGTATTTCGCGCTCGGCTTCTTCGCCTACTCCATGTTCCCCGTAGTGATGGCTTTGACCAACGACTACGTGCCGCAACACGCCTCGGGCTTCGCCGGCTCGTTGGTGTGGGGCCTGGGCGGCAGCATAGGCGGAGTTGTGGGCCCGCTGGCGACGGGCTATCTATCTAGCTTCGTCGGCTTGGGCTACGCCATGGCCTTAATGACGATATTAGCCGCAGCCTCCGTGTTGCTCGTAGTTACGCTACCTCCGCCGCCGAGGAAGGCGAGGGTCCCGCTGTTTATGTAGCTCTGCCCCTATTGGGCCGCCCCCTCACCAACGCGATCGTTGCGGCTATCACGAAGACGTCCACAATTGGGCTGAAGTCCGATACGTAGAAGGAGAATAGGGTGTGGTTGCCAACAAGCCAGACCAAGGCGAAGCCCAGCCAAATAGACCACGCGTACATGGCCGTGATGGCCAGCCTTTTATCCCTTAGGATAAAGGGCACGGGCGTGAGCGCGGCCCACAAAATCATAGTCGCTATGTTCACTCTGGCGTATAGGTTATAGCCCAGATAGAAGGGGTTTATGTCCAAGAACCACCCCCACGGCGTAGATATCTGGTTTGCCGCGTTGCCGGCTATGTGGCCGGACGTCATATCCCAATTCAACATGTGGAGGAACGAGACTTGCATCCACTGCCAAAATCCGCCGTAGTAGGCGATTAACGGCGCCGAGAGCGCTAGGTATATGGCGGCGGGGATAAAGACGGCGTAGGTCAGCCGCTTCAGAGGCCTGTCCTCCAGCTCCCCTATGTAGTAGAGGTAGGGGAATAGGAGCATGAACGCGCTCTCCTTTGCGGCGAAGGCCAGGCCCAGCGCTATGGAGGAGGCCAGCCTCTTCTCCCTAATCAACAGGTAGAGCGACAAGAGGGAGAAGAAGCCGGCGTAGGCGTCGAGGAGGGCTATGCCGTGGAGGGCCCAGAAGTTTGGGTCTACCGCTAAGACCAACGCGGATAATAGGCCGGCCGAGGCCGCGGCTACCTCTCCCCTATCCTTGACGAGCTCCTGGCCCGTTAAGTAGGCCACGAATATCGCTGCGCCCCCGATAATCCAGCCGGGCAGACGCCATGCCAGCGTATCGTAGCCCAGAGCCAGTATCGAGAGCGCCAGGATGTATTTCACTAGGGGCGGGTGCTCGGGGTTGAGGTAGCTCTCTATATCGGACGCGTTTGGGTAGGGCGTCTGCATGGGCAAAGAGACGTGGAATACGTACTTCAAGATATTATACGCCGCGGGGGCGTACCAAGTCTCGTCCGACACGTAGGGGGGCAGGCCGGCAAAGGTGATATATGTATAATATACATAAAGAGCGATTATGACGGCTAATACCGCATAGGCTATGAGCTTAAGCCGCATGGGGTTGAGGTGAACTCGTTCTTAAAAATACGTCGA
>JZWT01000030.1 GCA_000960885.1 Thermoproteus sp. AZ2
ATTTTGTTTAAATCGGTTTTCCATCTCTCTAGAGAAGCCAATAAAATCAATGTGTAGCGCATTGCGTCCTAAGATGCACTCGCGGCGCTCAAACTCATCTCCACACCAGATGATAGCCGGCGAAAATATTAAAAACGCCCTCTGCCCAAGTGCCGCGGGCCCGTAGTCTAGCGGTAGGATGCCCAGAGGCTTAGGCCCAGAGGCCGAGGCCTCGCGTGCGCCTTACATGGCCCCCGCGCGTACAAGGGCCTATGTGCGCGGGAGATCCCGGGTTCAAATCCCGGCGGGCCCACTCCGGCGGAATTATCGGCGGTTTGACTAGCTTGAGCTTGTAGTAGCTTAGTCGAGTAACTCTATACGCCTAATTCTAAGGCCGCATAGGGGGCACCCAAGGATTATATGATTAGTTCGCCCTCTATATTTAGCTGAGAAGAGCCTTTCACTTATATACACCTTTAGAGGCCCCTTTAAGCAGTTGGGACACCTCTCGTCCCAGTCCCCGCCTTCGCTTATCTTAAAAGGCCTAAACGCCATAGCCGAGCCCACCGCCTCCTCCAGCCCCGCCTCAAGATCCCAAGCGTTAACGCCGATCAGCTTTACACTAAAGCTTCTGCCGTACCATCTGCTCAGCCTATCTATGACGCTTTGCAGGCTATCCATTATTAGGAACGGGCGATAGGCCACTATAACTAAGACGTCTATGGAGTCCAGCATTAACTCCTTTGCTAAATCCTCGGGATCTACATCAAATATATAGTCTTTCTCGGGGCACCAAAATGAGATATATAAGCCCCCGATCGACGAGAGCAAGAACTCCTTCGACGCCCTTAATATCCTGAACGATCTGCTCCTGATATAATCCTCGATCTTTCCACACTCCACAAGGCTTATTAGGAGGCGCATCTCTTTAAAAGATGCGATGCCCTATGTATAGGCAGACGGCCGACGGCTTGCGTTGTATACTAATGCCCCCCGAGGAGTGGCGTATGAGCAGAGGGACGTTGGAGAAATACTGTAATAACGGCGGCTCGGGCTGTCCCGTCTACGCTAAATATGCGTCTATCCGCGCTACCTAAGAGGCATTGCCGAGGCATCTATTAGCCTCACTAGCTCCTCAAGAAGCGCCGGCAACTCATCTTTTCTTAGCTTGCGCGCGGCGGCGAGGGCGGCGGCCCCCCTATGTCCCCCTCCCCTGCCGCCTAGGAGTTCGGCGGCTTTGGCGGCCAGCTCTGCTACGTTGACGGAGGGCGATCTAAACACGGCCCTGACCTCGCCCCCATGGCGAGACGCCACGACGGCCACGTCGCAACCAGCCGACACCAACATGTTGGCTACGTCCGACTCATAGGCGTCTACATGCGTGGCGCACACAACCCCGCTCTTAGTCTCATAGATGTGGAGCCGCGAAAGCGCCTTGATTTTGGCCATCTTAAGGCTGGGGTTCTCCTCAGATTTGCCCAGGTATTGCTCTAGGGGCCCTATCTCGTCTACGGCTGAGGCTAAAGTCCTCAGGGTGTCCCCATCGGCCTTTAGAAGCTTGACGGAGTCCGCATATATGCCGAGGGATGCCGCTATGAGGGATTCTCTTTTGGGCTTAACGCCGGCCTCCTCAGCTATTCTAAGCGCTATTTCGCTACACGACGGCCTCTCAGCCCTTACGCCCGGTATTTCGTCCCCCACCACGTGGTGATCCACAACGGCATAGGGGACGTCTAGCCGCGGGACTTGGGCGAGCGTAGCGACGTCGACTAACACCGCCGCCTCTAAGCCCGGCGGCACCTCCCCTACACAGTCGGCGTATTGCCTCGCTTCCCTCGCGGCGCCTTCAGGGCATACCACCACGGCGTCGTAGCCCAACGCGCTCAATACGTCCCTGAGCACGTTGGCGCAACCAATTGCGTCGAGGTCAGCGTGTCTATGTGTAATTATCGCTATCCTCTTGTACCCCCTTAAGGCGCCTAAGAGCCTCTCTAAGTACACGCCTTTTATCAACGCCTAAATTTAAGCCTTCCTTAACCATGTCGGCCACGGCTATCCCCAGCTCGGAGGCCTCGTCGGCTATTTTAGAGAGCTCCTCCTCGCCCACTAAAGGGCTTGCGCCTATATCAACTGAGACCTCAACAGAAAAGCCATTGAATCTTACATCTATATAGCATTCTACTAATTTTTTGCCCAGCCTAGACGATATATACTCATAGATTATGTCAGCAATAAAATTAGCTATCTCTTGGTTAAGCTCCTCCCTTTGCCTCTGCCCCTCCGGGGGCCGGCGCTGCTCCTCCACCTCCCCTAATTCGCGCCAGCTCTTTATTGATGTCGTCCCTGAGCTTATCCAGCTGCTCCCTTAGCATAGACTCTTGGCGGCTTAACGTCTTTATGTGCAACTCTAAGAGCTCCTTCCGCTCCTTAAGCTCCTGCATGGCGGCGTCCCTAGTCGTCTGTAGCAAGAAGCTACCTACTGATTTAAACACCTTGGCGTCGGCCGCCAGCTTCTCCAGCTCCGAGAGGGCCTTTTCGACGTCCCTCAGCTCTGCCTCATATTGTTGTTTGCGCAGCTGGACGCTTTGGAGCTGGCTCTGGGCTTGTTGAAATCTATTGACGAGGTCCTGTAGCGAGGGCGGCAGTTGAGCCATGGAGAACTATCGCCCTATATAAAATTAGATTGCCTCAACTCCTCTTATGACGTACAACGCCCTAAAGATAGTATTTGCGAGACTCCTAAGGCTGGTCACGTCGGAGGCCCGCCCTATTATAACCAAAGAGGCGCCCCTCTTGACGACCTCTATGCCGCCCCTAGGGAATTTCACCTCCTTCTCCAGCGCCCTAAAGACGGCCTCGGCTATGGGGTCGTCGCCCACCTCCACTACTATCTCGTACATTATACGGCCGCCTCGCGCGGCTGGGACGTCTTAACGCCGCGTATTTTAATTGTAGGACCTCTAGGGCCTAGATCTCCGCCGTCTATTACCTCTAGGCTATAAGCCCCTGGACTACCCCTCACGACTATAAGCGTATCGTAGCGCCCCCTCAGCCTTTCTAGATCTACGGAATAGAAAAGTGGATATCTAAGCCAGGAGGTTAAGACGTCGGGTATTTCGCTGGCCGTGTAGTCCACCACGGCGGCTGATTCAGCCTTACGCCTCCTCAAGACGGCGACGGGCATATCCTCCCTCATTTTTACGCCGGATATAACTAAGGCATAGGGGGACCAAGCGCGCCTCACGACATCTATGGCCCTTATGGAGCTGGGGTTGCCGCGCCTGTCGTAGACTATTAAGATACGCTCAGCGCCGGCGGCGATTGCCTCCTCCAATAACGCCTCTAGGGACATCTTCCCCCTGGTGAGCTTGACGATGCCCGGCAACGCGTTCTCGAGGTCGTTTATGAACTCCCTAACTCGTATAGAGGGGGACCTAGAGGAGGTTAAGAGGGCTGCTGGGCGGTCGTCCTCCATCTCGCCTTTTGCGCCTCTACTTGCTTCAGCTCCTCAGGCGTCAGAGTCCTGCCCAATACGGTCTGCGGCACCCAGGCGCCGCCGGCGAAGGTGAAGCCGCACTTGGGGCAGCGCCAGATGCCGAAGGCCAAGCGCTTTAGCCTCACTAGAGATCTGCAGTTGGGGCAACGGTGCAAGCCCCTTTGCTTCACCTCTACCACAGTTATCTTCCGCCTTATGCCCATCCCATAGCGCGGCCCGTAGCGGCCGGCTGGGCCCATCACCTTAGTGTGTGAGTACGGCATAGGCGATCCAACTTCAACAGTATTTAAGTTTAGACCAGAGACTTCAAGACCGCCTCCTGTAGTTTCTGCTTCGCCGAATAGGCCATATCGACCGCCTGCATTAATTCGCTCTCTGTGAAAAAGCCCATAGTCTTTTGTACAGACACTATGCTAGATTGAGATATAGTTATGACGATTTTGCCGCTTAGGCTTAGCTCCTCCTCTAAATTGGGGTCGACGAATAGGGCCGAGTCTATTTTGCCTATAGAAGTACTGAGGGGCACCTTAGAGAGGTCCGTGGGCATAGCAACTCTGTTGTTTTTATCGAGCTTTATCACGCCGCTTTCGTCTTTAACGGCCACAGGCAACGTAGTAGACCTCAACGCCGCTATGGCGGCTAGATTCGACGCGTCGACTAAATTCCCGTCGTCGTTGAGGACGTAGAGGTCGACCCAAACCACGTAGACCTTTGTGGGGTCTATTGCCAACCTCTTGAAGTCGACGAATCCGCTGTGGCGTATGCCGCGGTCGACTACGCGGGCTAGCTCTATGGCCGCCTCGTCGGGGGGCCCTATTTCGGTATACGGCGAGGAGTGCGGGAGTATCTCCGCGTTGACTATCAAGACCCCTTCGTCGGGCGCGTCTGGGAAGGGCTGGCCGAGGCCTATCTTCACGCCAGAGATGACCCTCGTGCGGCCCAGGGACACCTCGGCCGAGCCATCCGCAGTGTTGACCACGCCGGTCCTTATCGTGATATCTCTATACTGGTCAAGCGCCCTCCCGTCTATCCTTACGCCAGACGCTATTAGGCGCCTTATCTGTTGACGCGTCAGCTCCGAGACGAAGCGTTTTGCGTAGGGAGAGACCGACGCCATTATTTCGCCACCTCCTCGGCTACTTCGAAGTACTTGGCCTTGAGCGCCTCGCGCGCCTTGCCGTAGACGTACTCGGCGCCTTTTATCGCCAGCTTTAAGGCCTCGGCGAACTGTTCCCTAGTCCACGCGCCGTCTAGTTGAAGCAAGACGAAGCGGCCTAAATTCGGCATATAGCCTATGGGCATATCGCCCTCGCCGTAGTTGTCCTCTAGGCCGTTGAGGTCTAACACCACCACGCCGTTTATAAGGCCGACGGATACGCCTATGACTAAATCGCGCATAGGTATGCCCGCATCTGCTAGGGCCAGGGACGCGGCTGTTAGGGAGGCTACGCGCGTCGAGCCGTCGGCTTGCACTATCTCTATAAATACATCTATGCGTGAGCGGGGGAATTGCTCTAGGAATATGGCGGGCTCTAGGGCCTCCCTCAAGACCTTGGAGATCTCTATCTCGCGGCGCGACGGCGTTGGGCTCTTGCGCTCATCCTTAGTGCTAAACGGCGCCATGTGGTAGCGGACGCGCATCACAGCGCGGTCTGGGAGCGAGAGGTGGCGGGGGTGCATCTCCCTAGGCCCATAGACCGCGGCCACGGCAACGGTGTTGCCGTAGGAGACCATGGCTGAGCCGTCCGCGTTGGACACTACGCCGACCTCTATTTTGACTTCCCTCATCTGGTCTGGGGCCCTCCCGTCGGCCCTCTTACCCTCTACTAGTAAAGGCACAGGCGGCTGTTTCATGGCCTAGGCTGCCCGGCCCTTTTTATGCTTTCTATAAGGGCCTTCACCCTATCGGTAAGCCCCGCCACGTGGCTCTCCGCCTCTATTTTCGCCAAGGCCTTAATCAGCAAGAGCTCGTCCTCCGCCGACTTGCACTTAGCCCATATACGCCCGTTGGCGCCCACTATTATGTCGCATAGCTCCGACAATAGAGAGAGCATACTGCCCTTTTTGCCGATGACGCGGGGCACCTTCACGGGGCTTATCTCGTACACTATTCCGCTCTCTATTTTCCCAAGCCTTTCGCCCTCTCTTAAGGTCAACATGACGGGGAACTCGTCTGTGAGGTCTATGGACTTAATCGTCGCAACTACTGCATCGCCTATATTTAGGAGGCTCGTCAAGCTGATGCGCTCTATATCTACGTACTTCGACGTAGCCTCGCTGAGCGGGAGCCAAGCCGGGAACGGGGCCCTTATGTCTATCTCCCACCCCATGGCCAAGACGTCTTTGACGTAGCCTATTACGACGTCGCCCTGCTTAGGCTTATAGGAGCCCTCTAACGGCACCACCACTATTTTATCCTCCCTAAACTCCACGAGCCCGATAGAGGCAGCCCTATACTTGTTTCCGTCTAGATAGATGGCCCCCTCAACGACTTCATCGGATGTGGCCACTACGTCGCCTGGGAATATGAGTTGGCGGGGGGCGACGAACTTCATCAGTACAAGATTTCTAAGATCTTGACGTCCCCCTCGCCGTGGGTTAAGTCGTTTATGCGTCCTATGAGCATATCTTGTAGGCCGGCGGGCGCCTCCAACGTGGCCTCCCACGAGCCGTCGCTCCTATACCTCTCATTTATTATCTTGGCGGACCTCCCAACGAAGCCCTTCACCCTCTGCGCATAGCTGGGCGGGATGCTGACGGCTATTCTAACCGTGGCCACCTTTATGGGGAGCACGCGCTGTAGCTCCTTTAATATCTGTTGTATCTGCTCCTCGACGGACTTAAACGGATCTATAGATGCGCGCACTTGCTCCAACGCGTTCTCAACGCGTTGAGGCGGGACAGGGGTCTTCGTCCTCACGTCTATACAGTTGCGGGATATCCACTCTATTATCTGGCGCCTCTTCTCCTCCACCATCTTACGCCTTTGATCAGCCGTGATGGGGATCTCCCCCTCCTTAATTATAACCTCAGCTATCCTCCTTACGTCCAATGTGCCGAAGGCCCTCTTAAGCGCTTGCTCTGAGGCGCGGAGGCCCTTCTTAGCATCCTTATAGATCTCCTCGTGGACCAACACCTTATCTATGCCTATAGGCTTCCCCGTCTTAAGCTCCAGGGCCGCGTCCGGGTCCACCAAGATCTCAAAGTGCTCCCCAGCGCGGTCCAGCTTAGCTATGGCGACTTTATTAGTCACGCACTCACTATGTCCCGGCATTATATAGTTTTTTGGAGGCCCTAGGGCCTGCCACCTATATAAATATCCTCCACAATTACGCCGTGAGCATCTACGAGGCCTCGCTGGGCGGAATCTCTATTGAGTGCGATATGGCGTATACAAAATTCGTCGATGAGTCCGGCAAATACGTGCCGTGTAAAATACAGGGGCTTGTCCCGCTCGAGTGCGTCGCTAAGGCCATGGGGCTGGCTCTGGAGGGCGATTGCGCCTCCTCAAAGCTAGTGGTCTTATGCCGAGCCGGGGACGGCGCCGAGGCTAGAATACGCGTTGACGAGGCCTTTAAAGCCGGCGTTACGGCTGGCGAAATAGCTAAACAAATTTTACATACAATATATTTATGTAAATCTATTTAATTTTTACTTTCTCCAACAATTTACTTAGTTCATCTCTAGGCATCTTCTTTATAGTTTTGGTCTGCACATCGGCGTATGCGACCTCTAGCCTGTCGGGATCGGCGGACTCCATAGCCGTGCCTAAGGCCCTAAGCGCCAGCTCAATGCAATCAGGGAGCTCCAGCTCGTATCTATAGTTCTTCTCGAGGAATTCTATAATCGTCGACGACTCGGCCCCTATCGCTGTTGCGTAATACCCCAGGTAAACGCCGCCGGGGTCGGTCTGGAAGAGGCGCGGGCCTTGTTTATCTACGCCGGCGATTAGCAGCGCTACGCCGAAGGGCCTAGCCCCGCCGAACTGAGTGTATTGTTGTTTTAGATTACATATATCTTTTGTCAAGATCTCTATATCGACCGGCTCATCGTAGAGGAATCTGTGCGTCAACGCCACGTTTCTGGCGTAGTCCACCAAGATCCTCGCGTCGGCGAGTAGGCCTGAGGGCGAGACGGCTACGTGGTCATCTATTACGTAGATCTTCTCTAACGACGAGGGGTCGAATAAGGGCGATATCTTGCGCTTCTCGGCGGCTAGGACGACGCCGGATTTACACTTGACTCCTACCGTAGGCCAGCCCCGCTTAACAGCCTCCCCCGCATATTCTACTTGGTACAGCTTCCCCTCTGGGCTAAATATAGTGATAGCCCTATCGTAGCCGGCCATTGACGGAGGGAACATGGCACCTCCCTAACGTTGAAATAAAAATATTCACCACATAGCGTGCGATGCCTCTGCAACAGGCTTGAGGCGCGGGCCTACGCCCATGCTACAGAGGACTTAGATAAGGTCCTGCGGGCGGTTAGAAACCTAGTTGATGGTAGCCTCGTCATTACGCGGCTTAAGGGCCACTACGGCAATGAGATAGATGTGGTGACCGCCGAGGTACGGGGCTGCGAGGCGACCAAGGCTTTAGCATATATATTAAAAATGCTTGATGAATTAGATTTTAATATTTTTATAAATTCATTAACTATTCATAAAAATAAAATTTATATTAGAATAAATAAGCAGAGTGCATTTTTAAATATCATAAGGCTCGGCGAGGGCGACGACGTGATATTAATAGAGGCTAGCGTGTCGGTCAAAGACGCGAACGAATTAATAGCTATGCTCAGGGATCTCCGTGGAGGCCCTAGAACGGCTGAAGGAGGAGGTCGGCAGAACAGAGGGCCTAGCGGCTAGGGCTATCCTGAACTACGTCATATATGAGTTAGAGGTCGGCGGGCCTTCGGCCGATGTCGTAGACGAGGCGATAAAAATAGCTGAGAGAGAACTAAGGGAGTTGGAAAAGGCGATTAATGCCCTAAAGGAAATAAGGAGATTCATTAGTTGACGTATACGTATACTAGACGTCTACAGAGACGCAGAAATTATAGACTTATACTGGGTCTTGAAATAATCGGCTATATCGGCGCGGTGTATTTCCGCTATTAACTGCCCCTTAGCTACATACTCGGCTATATAGGGGGATAAAATCTCAGCCGCCGCCTCGGTGAAGCAGTAATCGAAGTTGTCTATCAGGATTATGTCGGGCCTTAAGGAGATCGCCGTGGCGATGACCAGCGCGGATTTTAGGCTACAGGGAAGGCGGGATAGAGGCATCCTAAGGCCCTCGGCGTAGGCCGCCGCGCCCAGCGCGTTCTTGCCGAGCAGTCCCAGGGCTATAGTTATGCCTTTTTTCCTGAAAGAGGCCCTTATCCTATCATACGCCGCCGGGTCGTCTAACGCCAACGACGACAATACGCCGACTATATTCGAGCCGTCTGGCCTCAGCTCAGCCCTTCCCCTCGACGTATCGTAGCGGGACCTAGGCCTTAGATACGGCCCTAGCAATAACGCCCTCTGCGCAAACGCCTTCCTGAACTCCGCTATAGCCTTATTAACCCGCTCGACCTCTTCATCGGCTAGCATGGACACATGCTCGGCGACTTCTACGAAGGGCATGACGACTCCGGCGTCCCTCACAGAGAGCTCAAACGGCTCTATGATCCTATTTATATCGGGCGGCCTTGCCTCAAATACCACCCTTACGCCGTCGCCCTCTAGGACTTGTCTATAGAAGTTGCCCCTCTTCTCTAAGCTATACTTCTTATCTTCAACCCGCAATATTATTTTATACTTATCAAATAATTTTGGGATACTGCTATTAATGTTTTTTAGTATTTTATATATAATATAAATTATTGTAGATTTACCTGTACCCGAGATAAAAGTTAACGGCGCCAAGTCGCCGGAGTACCTCTTCTCCCCTATCTCTACCTCTATGGAGTTAAGCACGGCTTAATAGAGCCATAATATATTAGTTGCCTCCGCGCCTTATCATTAAATTTTTATGGGGACAGCACATCGTGTTTCCGCTCGAGCTAGTAGCCGATAGGGTAATACAGCCGCTTAAGGGCCTTTTAGCGCATAGGCTAGCCGCCAAAGGCCTTTCCCAGAGCCGTATAGGCCAAATACTAGGCATATCGCAACCCGCCGTAAGCGCCTATCTCAAGGCCGGCGAGGAGTACTACGTTGAGAGGCTACGCGGCGTCGGGATAAGCGAGGAGGAGGTCGAGAGGATCTTGGGCGTCGTGCTAGCCGCCATAGCAATAGATGATTATACAAGTGCTATTGAGTATATTAATACATTTTCTTTAACATTATTATCATCGCTTAGGCTTTGTGAAATCCATAGATCTATAGCTCCATATTTAAAGGATTGCGATGTATGTAAATATATATCTATATATAATGAATCTGTAAATAGAGTTAAAATAGCTTATAATATTCTTAGAAAGAATAAGAATATAATAAAATTGGTGCCGAGAGTGCTTATGAATATAGTTGAGCTGAGTAAAGAGGGGCCTGTGGGCTTCCCTGGCAGATTAACCGTAATAGGCGATGCGTTGCAGGCCGGCGCCGATCCCCAGCTCTGGGGCGCGCGCTTCTTAGGCAATTTAATATTAAAAATAAATGAATATAACAATAAAATTAAAGCGATAATAAATATAAAATATGACAAAAATATCATTGATTGTGTTAGGAAGAATAATTTTAAATATATTGAAGTTGGGCCCAGCAATAGCGAGGAGGAGAGCGTGACAAATATATCAAAGCCATTTGCGAGCCACGCATACGACGTGGTCTTCGATAGGGGAGGCGTGGGCATAGAGCCCAACGGCTACGTAGTCGGCGCCGATGCCGCCGAGGCCGCCATCAAGGTATCTAAGATAGCTGATTGTTTAGCCTAACCGCTAAAAGTTTATTAGGTCGGCCGGCCGGGGGCTCGTGACCATCACCTACGCCTACGAGGCCCTCCCGGTCGCCGAGTGGTTCAGGCGTAATAGGGAGATAGCGGGCTTCCAGAACTCGGCTAGAGCTATGTATCAAACAGTTAGAGAACTCGTCGAGAATAGCCTAGACGCCACTGAGCCATATGGCATATTGCCCAATATCCTGATCTCGATAAAGCCCGTGGACGAGTCTAAGAGCTGGTACTCGATTTACGTGGAGGACAACGGAATAGGCATACCCGGCGGCGAGATACCTAACGTGTTCGGGAGGGTCTTCTACAGCTCTAAGTACAAGATAAAACAACACAGAGGCGTCTTCGGCCTAGGCCTCAAAATGGTGGTGTTGTACGCGCAGAGCACAACTAATAAGCCCATAGCCGTCAGATCCGCTACAATTAGGTCCGATAAAATATATGAGTATAAGATTATGATAGATACTACAAAGAATGAACCAATAATTATTGATAGAAGAGAATATAATAATAAATATAGATGGCACGGGACAGCTGTGAAAGTTATTATAGAGGGTAATTGGCTTAATTCTAAGAAAAGAATAGAGGATTATTTAAGGCGTACCGCAATAATTTCGCCCTACGCCGAGATTTTCTTTAAGGGCCCCGACATGGAGCTTATATTGAAGAGGAGGACCACTAAGATGCCGCACCCTCCCGAGGAGGGGCTCCCCCACCCGAAGAGCGTAGACGTGGACACAGTTAAGCAGATGATCTTGGAAAACCCCAAGTCGACGCTCATGGAGTTCCTCATGAACAACTTCGACGGCATTGGGGAGGGGCTCGCCAAATCCTTCTTGGAGTGGGCCGGGCTAGACCCCAATAAGGTCGTGGGGGGTTTGACCCAGGAGGAGGTGACGTATTTGGCGGAAAAGCTAAAGGCCTATGAGGGCTGGAGGAGGCCTAGGGCCGATTGGCTTTCGCCGGCCGGGGCGGAGCTGTTAGAGGTAGGGGCTAGGTCCATCCTAGGCGCCGAAGCCGTCTTCGCCGTGACTAGGAAGCCCAGCAGCTATTCGGGCCACCCGTTCATAGTGGAGGCAGCCATAGCTTGGGGCGGCCAAATACCGCCTGTGGATAAGCCCATACTATTAAGGTACGCCAATAAGATCCCGCTGCTTTACGACGAGGGGGCCGACGTGGCTAGGAAAGTGGTCGACGAGTTTAATTGGCAGAATTATAAGGTTAAGTTGCCGGCGCCGCTGGCCGTCCTAATCCACGTTTGCTCCACCAAGGTCCCCTATGCGTCGGCCGGCAAAGAGGCGATAGCCGAGATCTCCGAAATAGAGGAGGAGATGAGGCTTGCCCTAAGGGACGCGGCTCGTAAGCTGAGGATATACTTGTCTAGAAAGGAGCGCGAGATGGAGCTATTAAATAAATATATTTCATTAGCTAAATATGTCGATGAAATATCGTTATCTCTTAATATAATCACCGGTATAGATAAAGATAAATTATCAAGCAACTTAAATAAATTAATAGAGCAGAAATTGGGCGTCACTATAGACGACTTAGTTAAACACGTAGCGTCTCTCCCGGCCGAGGGGCAAAATGTCGGCCAATAAGTCTAGGGCCGAGCTCCTAGCCGAGCTGGAAGATTGGGCTAAGGGGCTGTCGAACGATATATTAAAGCTGAAGGAGCCTATCCTAGAAATACCGTCGAGGACTCTCTCTAATACTATATGGGATGAAAAGAATAAAATATTAAAATTAGGTTCTGAAAAAATACATAGGAAATTCTTAGATGTAAAAGAGGCGAGGAGGTTTATGCAGACGATGTTGATGTTACGGCTTATAGTGGAGGCCATGAGGGCCGACGTATTTCCAACTATTAGGGATCTCTACTATAACGGGAAACATACGATAAACTTCAACTTCTTGGGGAGGAAGTATAGGGAGAATACCTGGGATGAGCAGAGCGAATCCAACGCAGTTATAGAGGATATAGAGGTGGCCACCAATATATTGAGGGAGGAGATGGGCGTCAGCGCCGACGTGAAGGGCAAAATAGTGGGCCCCATAATAGTGAGGTCGCAGGGCTATGAGCTAGACGCCTCTAAGTTCGGCGAAACTGCGTTGAGCTTGCCCGTCAACGTAGACGCTCTCGAGATAGTCAAGGTGGAGGCGAACTACGTCTTGGTGGTGGAGAAAGACGCAATATTCCAACGCCTAGTTAGGGAGAAGTTCTGGTCGCAAGAGGGCGCGATATTAATTACGGCTAAGGGGATGCCCGATAGGGCGACGAGGCGATTCGTGAGGCGCCTCAACGAGGAGCATAAATTGCCCGTCTACGTGCTCACAGACGGAGATCCCTACGGCTGGTATATCTATTCCGTCTATAAGTCGGGCTCTATTAAGCTGAGCTACGAAAGCGAACGCCTAGCTACTCCAAACGCCAAGTTCCTAGGCCTCACGGCGACCGATATAGACTCATATAAGATCTCCGACAACTACGTAATTGCGGCGAACGACCGCGACGTGAAGAGGGCGCAGGAGCTGTTGCGCTATCCGTGGTTCCAGAAGCCTGAGTGGACCCGCGAGATTAACTTGTTCCTGAAGAAGAAAAAGAAGGTGGAGATAGAGGCCTTATCGACGCACGGCCTTAAGTTCCTGCACGACTACCTCCGCGACAAAATTAGAGGTAGCAAATTTATAGACTAGCCCTCTGATAAGAGGCGCCTAATAAACGTCGAGGAGAGTATATGGCCTAAGCCGTCTTTAACCGTCGAGATCATCACCAGGTCCATGGGCATTAGGCCCCTTTTAATTCGCTCGTCATTTATCTCGAGGCCTCTGGGCAAGGTCTCGCGGCTCACCACTATGGCCTCTAGATCCGGCCTGGCCACGGCTGGGCCATAGGGGTCGTTTATCGCCGTATATTCTATTTTTCTCTCAGGCGCTATCAGCCCCATAAGCGCCTTTAAGTTGGCTAGCCTAACGGCGAATGGCCTCACGTTATATTGCTTATAGGTCGAGGCGAACGAGTCGCTCGTCAAGCCTATTAAGACCTCGTCGCCTATGAGAGACGCCGTGGCCAACAACTTCACATGGCCAGAGTGAAGCGTGTCGAAGGTCCCCCCTAGGACGACTCGCCTATAGCGCAGCCTCACGCCAACGACGGCGCTATGGATTTAAACTTTATCGCCTTAATAAATGTGCTAGAGCTTCTTTGGGATAGAGGCACCGTGGTCGTGTCGGGCCAGCCGCCGCCCCAGCTCAAGCAACTCTCGTTTCTAAAATTCGATACGCGTATAGGTAAATATAGAGCGCTCGCTATGTATTACCCTAGGCTTAAGGCCGTCCTAGACGCGGTCGGCGTAGAGTACGTAGACTTGGTCTTATCGCCTCAATGCAGGCTGGAGGCCGTTAAGAGGCCTCAGCTGAGGCCTTACCAGCTGGAGGCCGTGGAGCGGTGGATGAGGACTAAGCGAGGCGTCGTGGTTATGCCCACGGGCGCGGGCAAGACGTATGTGGCCGTTGAGGCCATGGCTAGGCTGAATGAGCCGACCCTAGTGGTCGTGCCCACGATAGAGCTCGTGGAGCAGTGGCGCCAGAGGCTCTCTGAGTATTTCCCCGGCCGCGTGGGCGCCTGGTACGGCGAGGAGAAGAAAGAGGGTTGCGCCACGGTCACGACGTACGATTCGGCGTATATCTCCATAGAGGTCCTCGGCAATAGATATCCCTTTATCGTCTTCGACGAGGTGCACCACTTGCCCAGCGAGGCCTATAGGCAAATAGCTGAGCTGAGCCCCGCGCCGCATAGGCTCGGCCTCACGGCGACGCCTGAGAGGTCCGACGACTTACACCTACTCCTGCCCGACCTAGTAGGCCCCGTTGTCTACAGAATGGCCGTATCCGAGGCGGCCGGGAAGTATTTGGCCGAGTTCGAGGTCGAGGCGGTGAAGGTGGGTCTCTCGGAGGAGGAGATGAAGCGATATAAGGAGCTAGAGGAGGTCTATAAGAGCTATATTAAGTCTAGGGGGCTTAGATTTAAGTCGCCGTCCGATTTCCAGAAGCTGATAGTGTTGGCCGGTAGGAGCGATGAGGCTAGGAGGGCTTTGGAGGCTTGGCACGAGATGCGCCGCATGCTCTTCGAGACGAAGAGCAAGGTGGACGTAGTGGCAGACATATTGGCCAGGCACCCCCAAGGCAAGGTCCTCATATTTACCGAGTACACCTCCTTGGCTAGGGCGGTCTCTAGGCGCTATTTGATACCGGAGGTCACCTACGACACGCCGCCTCAGGAGAGGGAGCTGGTCTTCGAGATGTTTAGGCGGGGGGAGGTAAAGGCCGTGGTGACGGGCAAGGTCTTAGACGAGGGCGTAGATGTGCCGGACGTAGACGTGGTGGTAATATTGGGCGGGACCTCGTCGAATAGGCAGTTCATCCAGCGCATGGGGAGAGCCCTCAGGCTTAAGCCCCATAAGGCCAAGATATATGAGGTGATCACCGCTAGGACTAGGGAGGTCGACATCTCTAGGAGGCGGCGTAGAGGGCTATAATGCTCACGCTGGATCTATTGAGGGTAAAGAGGAAGGAGTCCCAGATAAAGCCCAAATACTTGACCGAGGCGTGGCCCGCGGAATACGTGCTCTCGGCCTACAGGCCGGGCGTTAAGCTGGGCGAGGCCCGGGCCAAGATAGACGACGCGCCCGCCGAGCCTAAGCTGGTGAGGGGCTTAGCGCATATAGCCGAGCGCCTAGTTAAGCTCGAGGAGGTGGACAAGAAGAGGCTGTTGAAGATAAGGCTTGAGGTCTTTAGGGAGGCCGCCAGGCGCCACCCGGTGCTCACGGACGACGCCAGGCGCGCCGTAATTAAGGCCGTGGCCGAGAGGTTGAAGATAAGCGAGGGCGAGGTGGAGGAGGCCCTCGCGAAGGCCCACGAAGACGAGCTCGTCATAGTAGAGCCGCCGAATACATCCGCAGAGGAGCTGGTGTCTATGTACAACACAGCGCTTATCCAAACTCTGCTCTTCCGCTCCCAATACATGACGTCCTACGTCAAGGCCAGCGGGGCCCAGATGAAGGCTTTGATAAGAGCGCTTAAGGGGCTCGGGCTTATGTATACGGCCGAGCCCGAGGGGGGAGGCATTAAGCTAAACATAGACGGCCCCGCCTCAATACTTAAACAGACGGAGCGCTACGGCACTCGGCTCGCCAAGCTGGTGCCGTATATAATAGGGGCTGGGGACTGGCGCATAGAGGCCAAGATACGCCTATACGAGAAGACCTACTTATTCGCCGAATCTAAGTCCACCGCGCCGAGGCTCTCCACTAGGGATATAGTCGAGGCCGAGTTCGACAGCTCCATAGAGCAAGAGTTCTATAGGCAAGTCTCCCGCGTGTGTAAAATCGAGAGGGAGCCCGAAGCGCTGGTAGTGGGCGGCCGCGTGTATATACCGGACTTTAAGATAGGCGATTTATACGTCGAGGTAGTCGGCTTCTGGACCCCCGACTATTTACGGCGTAAGTTCGAGAAGCTGGCCGCGGCCAAGGTGCCTCTACTCGTCTTAGTCGACGAAAAGCTGGCCTTGGCGTCTTGGCGCGAGTTGCCCCATTACGTGGCGCTCTTCAGCGGGAGGCCGCGGCTCAGCGACGTGTATAAGTATATCAAGCCGTATTGCAGTAAATAAAATATATTAAGAGGATTAGACGCGCGGCCGTGGAGAGCAGAGCCGTTGAAATTCTGTCAAGCCTGATCAAAATCCCCACGGTCAATCCGCCCGGCGAAAATTACTTGGACTTTGTCCAATACGCCGAGAAGTTGTTG